>SLDH01000019.1 GCA_007125415.1 Roseovarius sp. | reverse complement strand
GCGGCTGACCAGAGAACTTGCGGGAAGGGGCGGGAAAATTCGTGAACGGCATGTTAGGCTGCATTCACGATGCGTGAACGACTGACCCTTCTCGCCCAGCGGACCGGCCCGCCGCTTGTCACTGGCCTCGTTCTGGGGCTGATCGGGCCTTTCGGCACCTTCCAGACGTTGCCCACAGGCACCCGGCTTGGATATTGGCTGGCAGTGGTTTCGGCCAACTGGCTGCTCATGGATCTGATCCTGCGCCGGCTCGACATGCTGGCAGGGCCCGCGCTGCCCGCGCCACGACTGCTTCTGCCGCTTCTGGGGGCCTGCCTTGCGGCCCTGCCGGCAACCGGGATCGTCGTACTGGCCAACGGGCTGACGGGGATCGGCTGGCCACAGAATGTGCCTGTCCTCTTCGCGCAGGTGCTCCTGTTGCTCGCGGCGATTGCGGTGCCGGCCCACATGTTCGAGAGCATGCGAGAGCAGGCCGCCGCGCGCGCCGAACCTCCGGACGCGGTTCATCCTCAAGCGAATGGCGCGCGATCCGCGCCGCTGCGAACCGGGCTTTCGCTTTTCACCTCCCGTTTGTCCGGCCCGCTGGAGGGGCGCTTGCTCTGCCTCGAGATGCAGGATCACTACCTTGTCGTGCATCACTCCAATGGGTCGGAGATGGTCCTGTGTCGCATGGAAGACGCCGCCCGAGAGCTTGAGGCGCTCGGGCAGCGCGTGCATCGATCATGGTGGGTTGCCGCAGACGCGGTGTCATCCGTGGAGCGAGAGGGCCAGCGCCTGTATCTCAGACTCGACGATGAGCGCCGCGTGCCGGTTGGCCGATCCTACCGCGCTGCACTCAAGGCCAGCGGCTGGATATGACAGGGCAGGCCAGCCGTTCATCCCGCCAGCAGCCAGAACATCAAGAGTACCAGCAGAACAATCAGGGGGCCACCGAGCCGCCATTGGACAAGCGCATGCTCGGCCCTGCCTGTTGCTGCCGGAATGGCCCGGATCACATCGTTCTCCAACAGTGCCGGCAGGGTTGGGGAGGGTAGCCTGAGAGGTGCCATGCGCAAGCGGCCAAGAACAAGCAATAGATCGCCTGGGGGGAGCGATGGAAGGCCCTTGCGGACAAGCAAGAGTCCGACGGGCAGGGCGATTGCGACCGGCCAGAGCGCATCCCTGATCGTGGCCGCCGCGAAGAGATATTCCGGCTCCCTGCCGGTCCAGAAGGACCATAGACCCCAGGGGCAGGCAAAGGCGAGGCCACCGGCCAGCACCGGTATCAGCAGGCGCAGGAGCCAGCTTGCGGCCTTGTCGGAACCGGGGCGTTCGACCTGCCAGAGCCGGGCCAGAAACCAGATCAGGATCAGGCTTGTGGTGACGGAACTCAGGCTCAGCGCCAGCGCCAGCGCCTCGGGCAGCCCGTCCTTCACAGCCGCCTTGGCCAGCGCCCCGCCGGTCAGCGGAAGGCCCGCGACGGAGCCGCAAACAAGCGCCGCAACGCCAAGGCAGACAAGCCGCTGCCCGCGCGTCTGCGCGGCGAGCATCACACCGACAAGAAGGAACAGCGCGCCCTTGGCAAACCCGTGATGCAGCGCGTAATAGGGGGCGGCCTCGCGCGCTGCCCCCGCCGCTCCGATCAGCATGATCATCAGACCCATCTGGCTGACCGTCGAATAGGCCAGCACCGCTTTCGCGTCCTGTTGCGTGAGCCCCCAGAGCGCCGCACCAAAGGTTCCGGCAAGGCCAAGCCCGATCAGAACCGGGCCGAACACGCCTTCCGGCAGAAACAGGATCAACCCGATCAGCCCCGCCTTCACGATGGCCCCCGAGAGCACCGCAGATGCCGGAACCGGTGCTGCCGGATGCGCAAGCGGCAGCCAGACATGCAGCGGCACGAGCCCCGCCTTGATCCCGAAACCCACCACCAGAAGCGCAAGCCCGGTTATGCTCAAGGCATCACGCACATCCGCGATGGCCAGACTGCCGGCCGCGTTGGCCCCCATGATCAACCCGACAAGCAGCGCCACCTCGCCGGCCAGCGCCATGATGATATAGATGCGCCCGGCATGAAGAGCCTTCGTCGAGCGGCTGTGCACGATCAGGAACCACGAGGCGAGCGATACCGTGGCGAAGGCCACATAGAAGGTGACGATGTCGAGCGCCAGAAAGACGGCAAGGTTACCCGTCAGCGTAAGCAGCCAGAAGCCCGAAAAGATCGCGCTGCGCGGGCTTTCCGCGATGGGCTGGGCCGCGAGGCCCGCAAGAGCCCACAGCACCGCTGTCATCCCCAGCAAGAGGCGCCCCGAACCGTCGAGCCCGAGCGTCACACCCAGGAGCAGATCAGGCGCTGTCAGCACCTCGCCATTGCCCGCAAGCGCCAGCCACAGCGCCGGCAATGGTGCGAGCGGCAGCAGCCGGACACCGCGCTCCCGAAGGCCGTGCAATGCTGTCAAACCCGCCAGCAGCAACGGCCAGACAAGCACGACCAATAGCAGAATGGGGCCGGTCCACAGGGTCATTGCGGATACTCCCGCTCGGCGATCAGCGTCGCCCAGGAGAGCGGGCTGACCGCCGACGCGGCCAGAAGCCCGGCCCCGAGCGCGCCGAGCGCCGCGACAATTGCCGGGACCACAAGCGCCGGCGCGCGCTC
>SLDH01000053.1 GCA_007125415.1 Roseovarius sp. | reverse complement strand
GCCTTCTCTGGCCGATCAAGAAAAAATACGGCAACCAGATCAGCTGGGCCGACCTCATTCTGCTCGCGGGCAACGTCGCCTACGAATCGATGGGCTTCAAGACCTTCGGCTTCTCCTTCGGACGCGAGGACATCTGGCACCCCGAGAAGGACACGTATTGGGGCGCCGAGAGAGAGTGGCTCGCGCCCTCCGACAATCGCTATGAGAACGTGGAAGACCCCTCGACCATGGAAAACCCGCTTGCCGCGGTTCAGATGGGCCTGATCTACGTTAATCCCGAAGGCGTGAACGGTCAGCCCGATCCGCTGAAAACCGCCCTTCAGGTGCGTGAGACCTTTGCCCGCATGGCGATGAATGACGAAGAAACCGTGGCGCTGACAGCCGGTGGTCATACCGTGGGCAAGGCGCATGGCAATGGCGACGCGGAGCTTCTGGGCCCCGACCCTGAAGCGGCAGGTGTCGAGGAAGCCGGGCTTGGCTGGATGAACCATGCAAAGCGTGGCGTGGGCCGCGACACGGTGACATCCGGCATCGAAGGCGCCTGGACAACCCATCCCACCAAGTGGGACAACGGCTATTTCCACCTGCTGCTCAACCACGAGTGGGAGTTGAAGAAATCTCCCGCCGGGGCATGGCAGTGGGAGCCCGTGGACATGAAGGAAGAGGACAAGCCGGTCGATGTGGAAGACTCGTCGATCCGTCACAATCCGATCATGACCGATGCGGACATGGCCATGAAGATGGACCCGATCTATCGCGAAATCTCGGAGCGTTTCTACAAGAACCCTGCCGAGTTCGACGATGCCTTCGCCCGCGCCTGGTTCAAGCTGACCCACCGCGACATGGGCCCGAAAGCCCGCTATTTCGGCCCGGAAGTGCCCGAGGAAGACCTGATCTGGCAGGATCCGGTTCCCGCTGGCAAGACCGATTACGACGTGGCGGCCGTCAAGGCGAAGATCGCCGCAACGGGCCTTTCGGTGTCGGACATGGTGAGCACCGCGTGGGACAGCGCGCGCACCTACCGCCATTCGGACCATCGCGGCGGCGCCAACGGCGCGCGCATTCGCCTCGCCCCCCAGAAGGACTGGGAAGGTAACGAACCCGAGCGCCTCGCCCGGGTGCTGGCCAAGCTCGAAGCTGTCGCCTCCGAGACCGGTACAAGCGTGGCCGATGTGATCGTGCTGGCGGGCAATCTCGGGGTCGAGCAAGCGGCGGAGGCCGCCGGTGTGAAGATCGAACTGCCCTTCGCGCCGGGCCGTGGTGATGCGACCGACGAGATGACCGATGCCGAGAGCTTCGCCCCGCTCGAGCCGATCGCGGACGGCTTCCGCAACTGGCTCAAGCAGGACTACATCGTTCAGCCCGAGGAACTGCTGCTCGATCGCGCGCAACTCATGGGTCTGACCGCCCATGAAATGACGGCTCTGATCGGTGGCATGCGCGTCATGGGCACCAATCACGGGGGCAGCGACCATGGGGTCTTTACCGACCGGGTGGGCGCGCTTACCACGGATTTCTTCGTCACGCTGACCGATATGTCCTACACATGGGATCCTAAGGGCCGCAACAGCTACGCGATCACCGAGCGCAAGAGCGGTGAGGTGAAGTTCACGGCAACGCGGGTGGATCTTGTCTTCGGTTCCAATTCGGTGCTGCGCAGCTATGCCGAGGTCTATGCGCAGGATGATGCGCAGGAGAAATTCGTGCGTGATTTCGCCGCGGCCTGGACCAAGGTGATGAATGCCGATCGCGCCGATCTGGCCTGATCCGGCCCGGATATGAGTGATGATGCGCCCGGGGACATGCGCGCCCCGGGCGCGTTGCGTTAAGATCCGCGCAGTATAGGGCGGCGCAAGACGGGAGCGCAGGCGATGGATTGGCAGAGGCACCGGCGCGAAGCGCATGATCTGGGCCGCGCTCAGGAATTTCTGAAGCAGATCGTCTATGGCGGCAATGACGGGATCATCACCACATTCGCCGTTGTCGCGGGTTTCGCCGGAGCGCAGGCCGATGGCGTGGCGCAGATCGGCGGGCTGGCGGTTCTGGTCTTTGGTCTCGCCAACCTTTTCGCGGATGCGGTCAGCATGGGGTTGAGCGAGTTCTTGTCCCTCCGCTCGCAGCATGACCTCTATCGGACACGCCGCCAGAGTGAGCTTCGCGAGATCAAGGACAATCCCGAACAGGAGCGCAAAGAGCTTTTCGAGATCCTGCGCGATCGTGGCCTGCCCGCAAGTGAGGCCGATACCACGGCCACAATCCTGGCCCGCCATCCCGAGATCATGGCGGATCTGATGATGACCTATGAATTCGGGATGCAAAGCCCCGATACGGAAAGCCCGGCCATGAACGGAGTGATGACTTTCGCATCGTTTGTGGCTTTTGGATCAACGCCGTTGGTGCCCTATTTCCTGCTTGAGCCGACTCCGTCCACCTTTCAGCTGTCTGTGCTCGCCACGGCGCTGGCGCTGGTGGCATTAGGGTTGCTGCGCGGATACGCCACCAGGGAGCGCCTTTTGCGGACCGTCTCGGAAACGCTTGCCGTGGGCGGCGTTTGCGCGGTCGTGGCCTATCTTGTGGGCTGGCTGGTGGGCGCCGCTTGAAGAACCCGCTTACTCAGGACGGATGGGACGGGCCTCAGCCCACGCAACGCCTTCGGTCAGGGCAACAATCCTCGGATATTCGCCTCGAATTGCTTGGCGAAGCCGGGATCGCCACCAGGGCTTGGCGCGCGATGATCAGAGGGTCATGCATGGGGGCGCAGCGTGGCGGTCGGCATCTGGCCTGGCCCGATTGCATTGTTTTCGGGTGGAAAACAGAGGTTCTGCGCGCAAGGCATCAGGATCACCCGTGCCTTGATCGCGCCGAGTGTTGTGGGAAATTCGCAGGAATCGATCATTTCGCAACGTCGGTCGTTTCGCACGAAGGATGGGCCGGCGGCGTGAAATGGCGCGGAAAGAACGCGTGCAGGAAGCTGCGCATCTGCTCCCGGGCCAGATGTGGGTTCATCTCGTGGGGATATAGCAGCATATCCAGCCACAGACCGTCAGCGGTGCTTTCGATCAGTTGCGACACCCGTTCCGGATCCAGCCAGTCATACCCGCCTTCGGCGATGATTTCTTCGCAGCACTCATCCATGAAGTCGCTGCGCTCATTGTCGAACTCTTCGGAAATGCCGAGATAGGCTTCACGGTGGCGCGCCTCGCCGAAAAAGGCGAACCAGACCGCGATCTTGGTGGGGTTGCAGATCTCCGGCGCAAAATGGGCCTCCATCAGCGCCCAGAGCCGCTTGGCGGAATCGAGGGATTCATCCGTGGCCGCGGCCACCCAGCCTGCACGATGCTCTGCCACCAGTGTCCGCAATGTCGCAGCCAGCAGGTTGTCCTTGTTGCCGAAATGCAGATTGATGATCCCCGCGGACAATCCTGCCTGTTCGGTCAGCATGGCCGTGGTCGTGCCTGACAGGCCATGCACGGCGATGGTTTCCATGGCCGCCCAGACAAGGTGCTGCAATCGTTCTTCCTTCGGGGCGCGGCGGCGAACCTTGTCCGGACCTCGTTGATGTGGCGGCTTGTCGAGATCCTGTGTCATCGTGTTGCGTTCCTCCGCGGTCGCCCTGTCTTCAGTCGTTGCCCAGTGGGATCAACGCCTCCTCGGACCAGCTCAGCCAGACCTGCGCCCCGGGATCAATCGAGCCGAGCCGCTCGGCCACGGTGGTCGAACTCGAGACGGCGATAGTCGTGCCACGGTCATCCAGCGCGACCTGGAACTGCGTGCGCTCGCCCAGATACATCCGGTCGTGGAGCACACCGCTGACCGAGTTGGCCTGATCCGCCGGCCGTTCCCGGTGCAATGTCATGCGCTCGGGACGGATGGCAAGTGAAATGTCACTGCCGAAGCGGGCCAGCCGTTCCGCCGAGATCGAGCAGGTGGTCTGAAGGCCCGGCACATCGATCCTGGCTGATCCGCCATCCTGCGAGACAACCCGCGCGGGCAGAAAATTCATGTTGCCGACAAAGCCCGCCACCTGGCGCGAGCAGGGGCGCTCATAAAGCCCCGCAGGCGTATCGACCTGAAGCACACGCCCATCGGCCATGACCGCGATCCGATCCGACAGTGTCAGCGCTTCTTCCTGGTCATGAGTGACCAGAACGAAGGTCACACCGATGCTGCGCTGCAAGGCGCGAAGTTCCACCTGCATCTGTTCGCGCAATTGCTTGTCCAGCGCGCCGAGCGGTTCGTCGAGCAGGAGCACCTTGGGCTGGAGCACCAGGGCCCGCGCAAGCGCGACGCGCTGGCGCTGCCCCCCCGACAACTGGTCCGCCAGCCGGTCACCAAAGCCAGGCAGCTTGATGAGTTCCAGCATCTCGTCGATCCGCCGGCGACGCTCGACCGGATCCAGTTTCAGCTTGCGCAGGCCGAAGCCGATATTGTCGGCCACATTGAGATGCGGGAAGATGGCGTAGTTCTGAAACACCATGTTGACCGGCCGCTGGTGTGGCGGCACGGCGTCCATCTGCCGCCCGTCGATGAATATCGCCCCGCTCGTTGCGGCTTCGAACCCGGCCATGATGCGCAGCACCGTGGTCTTGCCCGATCCGGATGCGCCCAGAAGCGAGAAGAACTCGCCGCGCCGGATGTCGAAACAGGCATCTTCGACCGCGACGACGGAGCCGAACCGTTTGCCGATGTTGCGGACGCTGATCATGGTTTCGTCTTGTGTCATGCGTTCAGTCCCTGTCGACAAGTTTGATTGCGCCGCGCCGCCCTATCCGGAGCCCGAGGAAGACGAGCAGGAAGGAAAAGAGCAGGATCAGCGTACCCAGTGCCAGCACGACCGGAAAGGCGCGCGGAATACGCAACTGCCCCCAGACATAGAGCGGCAGGGTCAGATCGGTGCCACCGAGGAAGAATGCCATGACGAATTCGTCGAAGGAAACCGTGAAGGTCAGGAGCAGGCTGGCCACGATCCCCGGCAAGATGATCGGCACGGTGACACGCCAGAAGACCCACCAGCTGTTTTCGCCCAGATCGGCTGCGGCTTCTTCCATCGCGGCGTCATACCCCTCGAAGCGGGGCAGCAATGTCGCGATGGCAAAGGGCAGACAGATGATGATATGCCCCGCCGCGATCGTGTAGAGCGACAGCGGGATGCCGAGCGCATTCACCATCAAGAGCAGGGCCACGCCGAAAATGATCGGCGGGACGACAAGCGGCAGCAGGATGAAGCCGATGATCGGCCCCTTGCCGGGTATGCGGTAGCGCACCAGCGCCTTGGCCGCGAAGATGCCCAGTATGGTCGAGACGATCGCGACCGAAACTCCCACGCGCACGCTGTTTTTCAGCGCGTTGAGCACCGCCGTGCGCTCCCACAGATCGCCATACCATTGCAGGGTCCAGCCATCGATCGGAAAGCGGATGTAGAGCCCGCTGCTGAAGGAGAAAAGCGGAATGAACATGATCGGCGCGTAGAGCACGAACATGAAGAAAAACGCATAGGCCTGCAGGCTCCGATTGGCCTTGTGGAAATGGTGCCGCTTTACGGTGTCCTGGTCGCTCATGCTGCTACCCACCTCTTGAGAAGACGTGACAGGACCATGAAGAGCAGGCCTACCATGGTGATGGAGATGATCATGGTGATGGCAAGTGCTGCGCCCATCGGCCAGTTATCGACGGTGCCGAACTGAAGCTCGATCAGGTTCCCGATCATTCGCGAGTCGGGCCCGCCCACGAGAGCCGCCGTTACATAGTCACCCACGGTCGGGATGAACATCAGGAAGGTGCCGGCAATCACCCCCGGCATCGACAGGGGCAGGATCACCCGCAAGAAGCGCATCACCGGCCCCTCGCCCAGATCGGCCGACGCCTCCAGCACCGATTTGTCGATCTTCTCGAGCGAGACATAGATCGGCAACAAGGCGAAGGCCGCCCAGGCATGCGCCAGCGTGATGATGACCGCCGACTTGCTGTAGAGCAGGAAGGACAGCGGCTCGGAGATCAGGCCGATCTCCATCAGTCCGGTATTGATGACGCCCTCATAGCCCAGCACCACCCGCCAGGCGAAGACGCGCAACAGATAGCTCGTCCAGAAGGGCAGCGTGATGATGATCAGCCAGATCAGCTTGTTCTTCTGCACATGAAAGGCGAGGAAATAGGCCATGGGATAGGCCAGCATGACCGTCACCAGCGTTGCCGCCATGGACATGCCCAGAGATCGCAGCAGAAGGGTGGTGTAGAGCGGCTCGGTGAGAATGATGCCGTAATTCCGGAATGACCAGTCATCGGTGTAGTCGAAACCGATCTGCGTCCAGAGGCTCATCGCGCCCATCAGGAGGAAGGGCACGATGACGGTGATCGACAGGATCACGAGTGTGGGGGTCAGCAGGACAAGGCCCCGCAGACTTTCATTCTGGAAGAACAGGCGGCGCAATCCGGCAAAAGCCGTCTTGTCCGCCCCCGCCGGAGCGTTCAGTTCGCTGGTGACTGTCATTCGAGCCGACCCCCTGCCTGGCTTGCCTAGAATCCGGCCTTGATCTGCTCGTAGGTCGTATTCATCCGGCTGGTCCACTCCGGCTCCTGCGGGATGGTACGATGCCCGGCTTCCAGCAATTCCGCCGGGTCGCGCGTCAGGGTCAGCGCGGCCAGCTCCTCATCGGTGAACAGATCGAGCACCTTGCCGTTGCTGTGGCCGTAGCCGTAATCCCCGGTCAGGAATTCGCCGGTCGGCACGCTGATCAGCGCGTCGAGCACGTCATAGGCGCGGTCGGGCGCGGGGGCATCCTTGTGCATCATGAAGCCGCAGACCCAGGTCAGCGCGCCTTCCTTGGGCTGCGCGAAGCGCACCGGCACCTCTTCATAGACCAGTTCCACAGCGGAGCTGTTCCATGTCATCGCCGCCACCAGTTCGCCCGAGGCAAGCGCCTGATTGAGCGATGAGGTGTCGTCGGTATAGGTGCGCACAAGCGGGCGCTGCTCGCGCAGCACGGCCGAGATGGCCTCGAAGGCCTCGTCGGTGGCGATGTCCTCGAAGGGCACACCCGCCTTGATGGCAGCACACCACCAGGCATCATCCCCGGTGGCCAGCATCCCGATGCGGCCGGCATAGCGCTCGTCCCAGAGGATATCCCAGCTTTCCTCACCCTCCAGCTCATAGAGATCGGTGCGGTAGGTGATCGATGTCTGACCCCAGTCGAACGGCACCTGCCAGACACCGCCATCAGCGTCTTCGTGATTGTGCGGCGTGTCATGGAGATACTCGATCACATCCGGCCAGCTCGACAGGCGCGAGGTGTCGATGGGCTGGAACAGCCCGGTCCGGCGCCAGCGCGGGATGTCGCCCATGCAGGGATGAATGAGATCGGTCACGAAGCCCGAGCGCAGGCGGGTCAACCCGTCTTCCGGCGCACCGAAGATGGAAAAATCGGGAAGCTCGCCATGTTTGTCGATATAGGGCTGATACATCTCCGGCACGTCATAGCCGCCCCAGGTAAAGACCGTCGCATGCCCGCTCGACGCGCTGGCGGCGCGCGGCGCGACCTGGCTCATCACCGGCACGATGCCGACGGCGAGAAGCGACTGTGTGAAGGCTCTGCGGCTGAGTTTGCCTCTCTTCGCCTCCGAAATCATTTGGGGTATCTTCATCTCTGTTGCTCCTTTGTTGGAAAGTTCCGTGATTGCGCGCGTGCCTCTGCCGGACAATCTGCGCTTGATCGTGTGATCAGGGCCTCGTCCCGATTGTTTTTGTCGAAGGACTGTCGCGGAGCGCATGCGCACTGGCAGATGACATCATGCGCCGCGACTTCAGGATTTCCCTTGCCGCGGACTGGCCGGAGAGGATCGCACCATGTGCGGTGCCGAAATAACTTGGCGATGCGGCTTCTCCGGCAAAGACAAGCGCGCCTTCCCAGTCTTTACCGGCCAGCTTCCTGCGGGTGCGTGACCGTGTGCCGACCCCATTGAAGGAATAACTGCCGAAAGCAAGCCTGTCCTGTCCCCAGCGGGTGATCTGCGCATCCACGGGCGCCGGAAAATCCGAGCCGAACATGGCGCGCAGCGCGGCTGTCGCCGCTGCAATCGTTTCGCGATCATCGAGCCTTTCGATCTCCTCGGCCTCGGCCCCGGCATTGAAGCCGATCAGCACCGGCAGGCTGGCACATTTTGCCAGGCTGATCCATTCACCCCATACGCCCTCGGATGGTCCGAACCATTGCAGCCAATCCACATCATCGGGCCATGCAACCCGCTCGAACCTGAGCCAGCACTTGTTCAGCAATCCCATCTGCAGGGTATCGATCGCCTGCTGGCGCTTCTTCTTGAGCGGCGCGTCAAAGCTGATCGCCCCGCGCTGCAGCACGCCAAGCGGCACCGTCACCACGACATGCCCGGCGCGCAGCACTTTCCCGTCTGTCAGCGTGACCTGCGCACCCTCACCCTGCGGAGAGATGGCCCTGACTTCCGCTCCCAGCGCGATGTCCAGCCCCTGTGCCATGGGCGGGATGATCTGATCGAACCCGCCCGGAAACAGGACATCCTCACCCGCGTAATCCTTGTCATCGTCGAAATACCAGGTCGAAATCTTGCGCCAGTCGGCGGCATATTCATGCTCGATCGATGTGTTTATCCATTTACGGAGCAATCGCCTCTGGTCGGCATCACTTCGCGCCCAGTACCGTGACGCCTGCACGGCTTGCGCCAGCGACAGGTCAATCTCTTCGTCGTCTGCCTCCTCGCGAATCTGTTCGACAGCCGCGTCGAGATCATCGAGCACCGGCAGCAGATCCAGTTTGCGTCCCTCTTCGGACAGCCAGACCGCGCTGTCATACCGCGTGGCGACACGGGCAGCACCGGCCTTGTTCGCCAGAACCGTCAGCGGATTGAGCTTTGCCCCATGTATCCAGGTGGCGCCCAGATCAACCGGCAGATCCGGCCACTGACGGGATGTCCAGATCCGGCCACCGATCCGGTCGCTTGCTTCCAGAACCCGGACACACACACCGGCCTTGGCCAATGCGCCCGCCGCGGCAAGGCCCGAAAGCCCTGCGCCGATGACGAGCACCTGAGCGGTTTCGGAGGCTTCACTCATTCGACTTTTTCCGCGCCGCCAAGGGCCATAATCGAATGTTCATGCCACTGCCCTGCTGTCACTACATGGTCAGATGTCATCATCCTGAACCTGATCTTGCTTGTTACCAGTCGGATCTGCATTGAATGCCCTTATCTGAGTGAACATTTATTCATTAAATGCAGGCGGAGCGGCAGGGTCAAGGAGAAATTCGTGGATTTGCGGCAGGCTTGCGCGATGCTTGCCCGGATTGCCCTGCAAAAACGCTGCATTGGCAGTTTGCTGAAAAATAAGCCGGAGCGGCAAGAGCAGGGCGGCACCCGACCCTGGGTGGGTGCCTCGGTCCGCTGGGGCGACTGTGCTTTATGGCAGCCAGGCCGCTTTGACCGTTGTGCTTCTTGCAGTGTTGCAATGCGCCCTCCCTGGGGGAGGGTCGGGCGCTGCCCGGGCTTGTCGCCCGGGCGAGATCTAGTGGCGGGCGTGGCGCGGAACGGTGATCCGGTTCAAGGCGCTTGGAGACAGGCGTTAAGCACCTCTTCAGCAGACTGCTAGAGGTGGTCCTGGATATTCGACCATTTTGCAGCCCAGTTAAGGTGGATCAGGGTTTCATGTCAGGCTGCCATTCTCATGGGTTCTGTTTTGCTCGCATAGGCCTCGTCTGGGGTCAAGATGCCGTGGGTCGAGTGCGTTCGTTCGGCGTTGTAATAGGCCAGCCATTTTCCGATGCCGGTGCGGGCCTGTGACCCGGTCTCAAACCCGTGCAAATAGACACATTCGTACTTGAGGGACCTCCATAGCCGTTCAATCATTCGGTTATCAATCCACCGCCCTTTGCCATCCATGCTGATCTTTACCTTCGCATCATTCAGCACGTCGATCCAATCACCACTGGTGAACTGGCTGCCCTGGTCGGTGTTGAATATCTCTGGCGTGCCATGTTCTGACAGCGCCTCTTTCAGGGCTTCGATGCAGAACGCCGTGTCCATGCTGTTGGAGAGCCGCCATGCCAAAACCTTGCGGCTGTACCAGTCCATGATCGCCACGAGATACAGAAAGCCACGCCGCATCGGAATATATGTAATATCTGCGCACCAGACCTGGCTTGGACGGTCAATCACCACGTTCCGTAGAAAATATGGTCAGATATTATGCTGCGGGTGTTTTTTGCTGGTATTCGGCTCTTGGTAGAT
>SLDH01000223.1 GCA_007125415.1 Roseovarius sp. | reverse complement strand
CGGGCGGCGCGCGGGCAGCGCAGCGCCGGGGCCGGCCTTGCGGCGCGACCGCCCATCCTGCTCGATGTCGACACGGTCGAGGAGGTGATCGCGGGCTTCGCCACCACCCTCACATTGCCCATCGGCAAGGACGGTGCCGGTATCGAGGTGAAGCTTGCCGAACTCGATGACCTGCATCCCGATGAGCTTTACGACAATGTCGAAATCTTCGAAGCGCTCGCCGGGCTGCGGCAGCAACTGAGCGTTGGTTCGAGGGCAGACCGGGCCACCGCGCAACTGAAGGCGTGGGGCGAGGCGTGGGACAAGCCGGTACGGCTGCCGAAACGTTCGGCTGCGACTTCGGTGCCCCCGAACATGAAGCTGAGTGATTTTCAGTCACTCATCGGCGACACCGAGGGCAAGCTGAAGGCGAAGACCCCTGCGGATGATCTGATCGCGCGGATCGTTGGCCCGCATGTGGTCAAGGCCTCGGATGCGGGTGCCGAGGCAATGAAGGAGGCGGTTGACGAGGCGCTGAGCAGTGCCATGCGTCTGGTGCTGCATCACCCCGATTTTCAGGCCGTCGAGGCGCAGTGGCGCGCGCTCGATCTGATGGCGCGGCGGATCGAGACCGATACGAAACTCGAGATCGTGCTCTACGACATCTCAGCCGAGGAACTGGCGATGGACCTCGCCGCGCAGGAAGATCTCGGCGAGAGCGGGTTTTTCCAACTGCTCACCGATGTGCTGGACCCCGAAACGGGTGCGGGCGGATTTTCCGCGATTCTGGGGCTTTATGAATTCGAGGAAACACCGCCACATGCCGAATTGCTGGCCCGGATCGGGCAAGTGGCCGCCCATGTGGATGCGCCATTCATGGCCGCGGTCACACCGGCCTATCTTGAGACCGACAAGGCGGACCGGCACCCGCTGGTGGCCGAGGCCTGGGACAGCCTGAGAGCGATGCCCGAGGCCTCATATCTGGGGCTGGCTTCGCCGCGATTTCTGCTGCGCAGGCCCTATGGCGCGAAGACCGAGCCCTGCGATGCCTTCGATTTCGAGGAGTTCACCGCGCGGGAAGGGCTTGCCGGCATGCTCTGGGCCAATCCGGTCGTGCTGGTGGGCATCCTGCTGGCCGCCACCTGGACGAAGGACGGCAAGGCGATGGATCTCGGGAGCCTGATGTCGCTCGGCGACATGCCGTTTCATTATGTCGAAGACCGGTATGGCGATCAGGTGGCGCTGCCCTGCACCGAACGCAATCTCACGGCCGACCCGGTGCAGCACACGCTGGCGCGCGGCTTCATGCCCCTTGTGTCGATAAAGGGTCGCAACGAGATCCGCCTCGGCGCGTTCCGCGCGCTGTCAGGCGAGATGATCGCGGGGCCCTGGTCGGATGCCGCCCCTGCCGCACGGCCCACACCGCCCGAGCCAACGCCGACGCTGGAGGCGCAGATCGCCACCGGGCCTGACCCCGCCGATGCGCAAGGAGCGCCCGAGGAGGATGAGGATCTCGATGCGCTGCTGGCGGGGCTTGAGACGGAAGATGGCGAGGGCGAGGATCAGGAGACGGGCGGCGATGCCGAGGATACCGATGCCGACGCCGGCGAAATGGATCTCGATGCCCTGCTGGCAAGTTTTGACGATGATCCGGACAACGGTGATGATGACGATGATGATACGGAAATGGACCCCGAGCTTGCAGCCTTACTGGAGGGATTATGATGACTGATACAATTGCGAAACTTGTCGACATGCCGGATTGCTCGATCGTGGTGATCAGCGTGGAAGGATCATCCTATTTTCTCTATCGCGGTGAAGAGCATCTGAACCAGTTGCTGCTGGCGGATGGCGATATTCCGTTGCCGGTGCAATGCCTGAATTTTCGGTCTATGATCGACGCGAAGCTTACCCTGGGCGACGAGGTCAACCTTGCGGCGTGCTGGGGTATTCATCCGGCGATCATCGCGCGGTTGCGCGACGCCGACAGTCTTGTCGAGCTGGATTTGTGAAGGCGTCGCCCAGACGTATTGAAACGGAGGACCCTTACCATGCCACCCAAGAGAAAGACATTTGAAAACAGATCTTTGAAGCTGGAATGTGGGGTGCCTGCATCGAAGGCCGTGCTCAAGAACGCGAAGATTGTCGAAGGGCTGAGCCGGCTGACCGAAACAACCGTCGAGATCTTGTGCAGCGATGAGAACGTGGACCTGCAGGATTTCATCGGCGAGCCTATGATTCTGACCGTCGAAGAGGAGACCGAGAATGCAAAGAAGGAGCACCACTTTTCCGGCACCTGCATTTCGATCGAGTTCGTGGGGTACTATCAGGGTGATCTGCATCTGCGCGCCGAGGTGCGTCCGTGGCTGTGGTTCCTGACCAGAACCCTTGAGAACCGCATCTTTCAGTTCCAGACCGTGCCCCAGATCATCAAGTCCGTTCTGGGGGATTACGGCTTCACAGCCGATCTGATCGACCGGCTCCAGGAAACCTATCCGGAAAGGGACTATTGCGTTCAATACCGCGAATCCGATCTGGATTTTCTCAGCCGTCTGATGGAGGAGGAGGGCATCTACTATTTCTTCAGACAGGAAGAGAAGAAGCTCAAGCTCGTCCTCGCCGATGGCGTTCAGGCACATCAGTCTGTCGAGGGCAAGGCGGAGATTCCGTTTTTCTT
>SLDH01000098.1 GCA_007125415.1 Roseovarius sp. | reverse complement strand
TACCTCATCGTCTCCACCGGGCTGGTGCTCGACTGGGAGGGTATCGAAGGGTTCGATCTGTCGATGGTCGGCCCCGAGCATGGCATCAGCGCGCATTATGCAGGCCCCGACTACGCCGAGACAAGCTGGCACGCACTTGACCGTTTCACCGATGAGGGCGGTGTGGGAATGTTCGGCCGCCCGGCGACCGAGATGAAATGCGCTGGTGCGCCGGTCAAGATCTGCCTGCTGGGTGAGGATATCGCCACCACCAAGGGCAATCGCGAGCGCTGCGAGTTCGTCTACAACACGCAAGCGAATGACCTGTTCGGGGTGCCGGTGATCCACCACCGTGTGCGCCAGATCATGGACCAGCGCGACATCCGTTATCGCTACAACCATGTTCTCAAGGCCATCGACGCGGGCGCCAAGACCGCGACCTACGCCACTCCCGAAGGCGACGTGACCGACAGTTGGGACTTCATCAACGTTGTCCCGCCGCAACGCGCGCCACAGGTCATTCGCGAGTCGGGGCTGAGCTGGGCTGACCGCTGGACCGATCAGGGCTGGATAGAGGTCGACATGCAGACCCTGCGCCATGCGCGCTATTCCAACGTGTTCGGCATCGGTGACATCAATGGCGTGCCCAAGGGCAAGACCGCCGCATCAGTCAAGTTCCACCTGCCGGTTGTCGAGGATCATCTGGTCAGCGAGATCGCCGGCAGCGAGGGCTCCACCCTCTTTGACGGCTACACATCGTGCCCGCTGATTACCCGTGTGGGCCGCGCAATGCTGGTTGAGTTCGACTACAACGACAACCTTACCCCGTCCTTCCCGGGGCTTGTCGCACCGCTGGAAGAGCTCTGGATTTCTTGGCTTGTGAAGGAGGTGGCGCTCAAGGCCACTTACAACGCCATGCTGCGCGGACGCGCCTGAGCGCGCGACTGAGAGCCTGGTCCCGGGGCGCGCTCATCAATGGTCGTGCGCAAATCGGCAAGGCTCTGGCTGTCTGGCCCCGTCCGGGGATATCGATGTTGAGATGAAAGGGACAACACGCATGCGCCCTTGGTGGAGGAAAAGATGGAAGAATTCAGCCTGATAACGATGCTGACAGTGTTCGAGGAAATGTTCGGACGCTGGCTGTTCTGGAGCATGGTGGCGGCGGCAGTGGTAATCACGGTCGCGTGGATCTACGTTTTGTTTCGCGACCGGGCGCTGTCGTTCCGGAAATACCTGGTGGCGCAGCTGTCGATGCCCTTCGGGGCGGTTGCGGCGGTGTGGTTCGTGCTGTGGATTACGCGGTCGAGCCTCGCCGATATCGGCGGGCCGATCGACGCGATCGTGCTGCTCGGCGTGGCCGTGACGGGCGCGGTGGGCCTGGCGATCCTCGTCTATGTGGCGCAGTCCTTGCTGCGCAGGCAGCACCCGACGGCGGACTAGGAGTCCGATTCAGAATCGGTCTGAATGATTTCAGGTTCTTGCGAGCAGGTTGTGATGCGCCGGATAGCCGCCATCGGCAAACATGTGGCACAGCCTTGGCGCCTCGCGGCCACGCCCGTGACGATACAGCCACCGCCAGCGCGCCGGGCTGCGATGAATCCATTTTGGCGCAACATGCCATAAACGACGTTGCGATGTCGTCCTCCCGCCAGACTGAGGCGGACCGAAAGCGTCTTCTGCGGAACGCAACGCAGCCCCGAAGGGAGCGGACCCATGGAGCACGCGGCCGATGACTTGATCAATCTCCGGAAGTACCCGGTTCTGACACCCGGACCCGGGCGTGATGCCATACTGCAGCAGGTACGCGGTGACCTGGGCCCGCGCGGTTGTGCCGTTCTCAAGGGTTTTCTGACCCCGGCAGGCGTTGCGGCCGCGGTTGCAGAGACCGATGGTGTTTCCGACAAGGGCCACCGCAGCTACTCGCGCACGAACGCCTATTTCACGGCGGACGACCCGGATCTGCCCGCGTCTGATCCAAGACGCCGGTTCTTCGATCGCTCCAACGCGTTCATCCCGGCAGACAATTTCCGGTCGGACGGCGCTTTGCGCAGCATTCTCGACAAAGAGGGGTTCGATGCCTTCATTCGTGACTGCCTTCAGGAACCGGAAGACCGGTTTTTCCGCTACGCAGACCCGCTGGCTGACGTCATTGTGAATGCGGCATGGGAAGGAAACGGTTTCCCCTGGCACTTTGACACCAATAATTTCACAGTCACACCGGCACTTCAGAACGCCGAGTGGGGGGTGTTTTCGAATATGCCCCGATGATCCGAACGAGCGAGGACGAGAATTTCGCCGAGGTTTCGAAGGTCCTTGACGGAACCTCCGAAAGGGTGATTTCACTGACGCTTGAACCCGGAGATCTGCAACTGTTCAGGGGCCGTTATTCCCTGCACCGTGTTGCGCCACTGAAGGGCTCGACACCCCGTTATGTTGCCATTCTGTCCTACGCCAGGGAGCAGGGGATGGTTGGAAGCGTCGAGCGCACAAGGCAACTCTATGGCAGAACCCTTCCCATTCATCACGGGAGAGCAAACCAGCGCGGCGATGCTCTGATCGACTGATCGGGAAGCCTGGCGCATCGCGACCAACTGCCATTCTGGCTGCCAGATCAGGGCGGGATATCTGACCGATGCGCAACGTCGCGCGCGCCTCTCACGCGACGGGCCGGGGTCACCCCTGCCGGTGTGCCCTTTTTCATGCAGGAGCCGGGTATTCATTTGGGCGATGTTATTCTCACTTGAAGTAGCCGCGAGACCGATCTCTTGATCGCAACGCGGGCAAGCGGCAAACGGCTCGTTGACTGTATGTCGAACGCGCGGCGAAGCGGAGAGAGAATGACTTATTTCGAAGCGGCCATCCTTGGGCTGATACAAGGCATATTCATGTTCGTGCCCGTCAGTTCCACGGCGCATCTGGTGCTTGCCCAGCATTTCATGATCGGGCGCGGGTCGGAGATGCCGCCGCCGGAAAGCGCCTCGATGATCCTCTTCGATCTGGTGGTGCATATCGGCACGCTGGTTTCGATCGCAATCGTGTTCCGTCGCAGCCTCAGCGGCCTGCTCCGGGCGACCTGGAGCGAAACGCGCGCAGTGCTGCATCGCGAGGGGGAACCTGCCCGCCTGGGCCCGTTCTCGAAGCTGATGCTGATGGGGGTGATCACGGTTGGCGTCACCGGTGTCTTGGGCCTGCTGCTGAAACGGTCCTTCGAAGCGGTGTTCGGCTCGCCGCAGATCCTGATGGTGACGCTCAGCGTGACCGCGCTGCTCCTGTTCATGACCGACCGCCTGGGCAGGCGACCGCTGGGCGTCAAGGATATCGGGCCTCGCATGGCGGTGATCATCGGCATCGCGCAGGCGCTTGCGCTGATACCGGGGATCAGCCGCAGCGGCATCACGATCATCGCGGGGCTCTTCTCGGGGCTCAAGCGCCGCTGGGCCGCCGAATACAGCTTTCTGGTGGCGATCCCCACCATCCTGGCCGCCGGACTGCTCCAGGCGATCGAGGTGATCGGAACGGACAGTACCGAAGCCGTCGGCACCGGGCCGATGATCGTCGGATTCACCGTCGCCGCCATATCGGGCACCTTCGCGCTACGCCTCGTGCTGGTGTTGCTTTACCGGGCACAGCTGAAGTTCTTTTCTGTCTATCTCCTTTGTCTTGTGGCGCTGATCGGCTTTGGCGTACTTGACGGGCTCTTGTGACGCCACCCCGATTGTTGGACTCTCCTGGGGCTGGCAGGTAGTAAATCGGCTTCGATATACTGCGCAGGGAGATGCCCGATGACCTACGATCGTCTGAGCGCTGCACTCACAAGCCGCGATGATGCTCCTCACCCCGAGGAACTGAAGGACTTCATCGCCCAGGAACATGCCGTCGATCTTGCCCGGTTCATCGCGCAATGGCCGCCGCAGGATGCTTGGCGGGTCATGGATCTTCTGCCACTTCCCCAGCAGGCCGATACCTTCGGATATCTGCCGCCTGACGTGCAGGTCGGCATGGCGGATGCGGTTGCCCGCGACAAACTCGCCCGGCTGGTCACCGAGATGAATGCCGATGAGCGGGCCGATCTCTTCAACGAGCTTTCCGAAGAACAGCAGGCGGCACTTCTGCCCGCCCTCGCCCAGGCGGAACGCGAGGATATCCGGCGGCTGGCAAGCTACCCGGAGGACACGGCCGGGTCGATCATGACCTCGGATTATGTCGTGCTGACAGCCGACCTCCCGGTCGGGGAGGCCTTGCAGAAACTGCGGCGCGAGGCGCTGGACCAGGAAACGATCTACCGCACTTATGTGATCGACGAAAAACGACAGTTGATCGGCTCCGTGCGCCTGCAGGATCTCTTTCTGGCGCCTGCAAAGGCTCTCGTTCGGGACGTCATGGAGCGCAACACCCATGCAGTTCAGGTAACCGACGATCAGGAGGATGTGGCCGCACAGATCGCCCGCTACGACTTTCTCGCCCTGCCGGTCGTTGATGCCGAGGGCCGTCTTGTCGGGATCGTCACGCATGATGACGCGCTCGATGTCATTCAGGAGGAGGCAACCGAGGATTTCCATCGTGTCGGCGCGACGAACATGGTGCGCAACGTGCGCGAGGCGAGCATCTTCATGCTCTATCGGGCGCGCATCGTCTGGCTCGTCCTGCTGGTTTTCGGCAATATCTTCTCGGGTGCGGGCATCGCCTATTTCGAGGACACGATCTCGGCCTATGTCGCCCTCGTCTTTTTCCTGCCGCTTCTCATTGACAGCGGCGGCAATGCCGGCTCGCAATCCGCAACGCTGATGGTGCGGTCATTGGCCACCGGGCAGGTGCAGCTCGGCGACTGGAGCTGGATGATCGGCCGCGAGGTGCTTGTCGCCGCCCTGATGGGGCTGAGCATGGCACTGGCCGTGTCGGTTATCGGCATTCTTCGCGCCGGGCCGGAGATTGCATTTGTTGTGGCGATATCGATGGTCATCATCGTGATAGTCGGCAGTGTGATCGGCATGTTGCTGCCTTTTGTGCTGACCAAGCTCAATCTTGACCCGGCGACAGCCAGTGCCCCCCTTGTCACCTCGATCGCGGACGCGGCGGGCGTGCTGATCTATTTCGCCATCGCCACGGCCCTCCTCTTTCCATCGATCTGAGGGGCCCGGTCCAGCAACCTCATTTCCCGGTGAATTTCAGCTCGATCCGCCGGTTCTGGGCGCGGGCTTCAGGGGTGTTATCGGTGTTGACGGGCTGATATTGCCCGAACCCGTTTGCCGATAGCCTGTCGGGGGGAATGCCAAGAAAATTGACCATGTAGCGCACCACCGACAGGGCGCGTGCCTGGCTGAGTTCCCAGTTGTCGGCAAATTGCGCCCCCTGGATGATCGGCACGTTGTCGGTATGGCCATCTACCTGCAAGACCCAATCGATTTCCGGCGGTATGTCATCCGCGATATTGCGCAGAATGCCGGCGACCTGGGCGATCTCGCTTTGACCCTCCGGTGACAGTCGCGCCTCTCCCGGCGCGAAAAGCACCTCCGACGAAAAGACAAAGCGGTCACCCACGATCCGCACACCTTCCTGCGTCCCCAGAAGATCCCGCAACTGCCCGAAAAACTCGGACCGGTATCTCTCCAGCGCGAGGTTCTCCGCCTCCAGCAGCTTGCGCCTTTCCTCTTCCAGTTCGGCGCGTCTGCGCTCTTCGGCGGCGACACGGGCCAGTGCCGCATTCAATTCGTTGCCGAGCGACTGAAGCTGTACCTGACTGGCCGCTTCGCGGACCTTGGCATCGTCCAACAGCGCTTGCAGCCCCGAAAGCTGTTCGCGCAGAGCAGCCACCTGACGGCTCAGAACCTCCTGTTGCCGGCGCGCTGCATCGGTCATGGCCGTCTGATCCGCAAGCGATGCGCGCGCCTCGGCCAGCAGGATGGCGCGTTCCTCGGCCCTTGTGAGTTCGGCCTCCGCCTGTGCTTCGGCGGCCAGTTTCGCCGCCAGAGCCGACGCAAGCTGTGCCCGGACCTGCTCGGCGCTCATCACCTCGACCTGCGCCGCTTCCAATTGCGCCAGCAACTCGGCGATCCTGTCTTCCGCACTCCGCGCATCCGCTCGCGCCGCATCCGCCTCCGACCGGACTGCGGCCAATTCCGAGCGGGCGGTTGCAGTCTCTGCCTCGGCATCTTCCAGTGCGGTCCGAAGGGCGGCAAGCCGCGCTTCGAGATCCGACACTGCAGATCCGGCGGCCTCTGCTTCGGATTGCGCCGCGCTGAGTTCCGCGAGGGCAGCCGCTGCTTCGGCGCGGGCTGCGCCGGTCTCGGCCTCGGATTGCGCCAGACTGGCGAGCAGCGCATCAATGCGCGCCTCAAGTGCCGTGGCATCGGCGATGGCTGTCTGCCCTGCGAGTAGCGCCGCGGCAAGCTGGTCGTTCAGATTCGCCTCGGCCTCGCGCGCGGCGGCGAGCATCGTCAGCGTTTCCTCGGCCCTGCGCCGTTCTTCCTCCAGCGCCAGAGTCATCGCGGTGAGTTCGGCATCGGCATTCTGCAGACGCTCGCGCAGCAATTCGGCCGCCGCTGCCTCGGCCAGGCGGGCCGTCTCGGTTTCGGAGAGCTGCGCCTCGAGCGCTGCGGTCTCTTCGGCCTTGCTCTGGCGCAGATCGGCGACAAGCGCCTCCAGTGCTTCGCGCTGTGCGGCGGCAAGGCGGGCAGCTTCTTCCTGCGCACTGACCTCTTCGCGCATCCCGGCGAGGGCCAGTTGCAACGCTTCCTGTTCCGAGAGCAAATCTGTCTGCGCTGCTTCGAGATCGGCGATCGTTCCCAGATTCCGCTCCCGCTCTGACAAGAGCCCTGCCACCTGTTCCTCGAAGCTGGCGATACGCGCGGCCTGATCGGCGGTGCGGGACTGCAGGGTCGCAATCAGTGCCGCCTGTTCCTCCTGCTGCGCGCGCGCTTCTCCCAAGGTGGCCCTAAGTTCACCCACCTGATCGGTCAGCGCGGCCGAGCGATCCCGTTCCAGCCCCAGCGCCTGCGCCAGTGCGGCCACCTCGGACGAGAGAACATCAAGCTGGCTTTCCTGTCCGGTGATCGTCTCGCGCAACACGAACTGCACCAGCATGAAAATCGTGAGCACGAACATCAGAACCAGCAACAGGCCGGTCATCGCATCGACGAATCCCGGCCAGATCGACGCTTGAACGCGTGTTCCCGTGCGGCGGGAGAGCGCCATCGCCTAGCGCCTCTCGTTGCCCGGACGCGGCGGGCGCGGCTGCTCATTGCGAATCTGGCTCAGGGTTCGGCCAAGCGCCGCCAGATCGGTGCGGATCTCGCTCATCGTTTCCTGCCGGCCGGCGCTGATTTCCTCGAGAATCCGCAGCATCTGCACATCGATGGAGCGCAGTCGCATCCGGCTTTCCGCGTCGAGCCCTTCGCCGCCACGCTCCTGTGTCTCAAGCTTGTGGATCAGTTGATCCTGACCTTCGGCCACGCGGGTGAGCGCGCGTGTCATCGGATTGGCCTCACTCATCCGGTGGGTCAGCCGTTCAACGGAATCCGCCAGCACCCCCAGTTTTTCATCGACCATTGCACGGCTGATATCGGATTGGGACAGCATCTGCTGAAGCTGTTCCATCTGCTCTGCCATGTGATCGACCATAGCGGCCATCGCATTGCTTTCGGGTGTGCCCTCGCCATCACCCGCCGTGAAGCCCACCCTTGTGATGCTGGAAACCCATTCCTCCAACTCACGGTAAAAACGGTTCTGCCCGTGCCCTGCGAAAAGCTCCAGGAGACCAACCACGAGCGAGCCTGCCAGCCCCAGCAGCGATGAGGCGAAAGCCACACCCATACCGCCCAGTTGCGCCTCTAGCCCGGTCATCAGGCGGTTGAAAATGGCGACACCCTCCTCGCCATCCTGCGGGGCTAGGCTGCGGATCGTGTCCACCACCGCCGGAATGGTCGTGGCCAAGCCATAGAACGTGCCCAACAGGCCCAGAAAGATCAGAAGGTTGATGATGTAGCGGGTGATCTCGCGCGCCTCGTCGATGCGCTGCGCCACCGAATCGAGAATGGAGCGCGCAGAGCTCGAGGCGATCTGCATACGCTTGCCGCGCTGGCGCAACATCGCCGCAAGCGGCGCCAGCAGGGGCGGCGGGGTAACGCTTGCATGGCCCGGCCTTTGCGCCGCGAAATCCTCGATCCAGCGGACGGAGCCGATCAGCTGGATCACCTGCCAGAAACAGGCCAGCACGCCGATGAAGAAAACCATCAGTATGAAACCGTTGAGCCAGGGGTTTGCCTCGAAGACAGGCATCACCCGCGGCGCGGCCAGCATGGCCCCGACACCCGTTAACCCCAGGACGATCAGCATGAGGATGATCTGTCTTACAGGGTGGGAAAACTGCGGCTCGACCTCGCGGTCCGGCTGGTCCATCAGGACGGCTCCCGGCTCTGATTTACTGGCAGGAGCCTACGCGTTCCGCCCCTTCAAGCCAAGCGATTATGCGTCAGCGCGCGGACCCTGTCGCTGAGCCATTTCAGATCCGCATCGTGAATACCAAGCTCGGTCAGGTGCTCGGCCGTGTTGTAGAGATATTCATCATTCGGCCCGCGCCCGCCCACGGCGCGCGCGATGATGCGCGCCTGCTCTTCCAGATCGAGCCCGCCGCAATATTGCACATGATCAGGATCCACCACGTAGGTCACCGCCTCGACCATCCTTCCATCCGCCAGCCGGATATCGAGAAAGCGCTCCAGATAGGCAGAGGAGATCAGTTCGCGCGCGCGCAGATAATCGAGCACCTCATCGCGTTGCCCCGGCGCGACCGCCATGCCCACGCCATGACAGACCGACCGCGCGCAGGCATCGAGTGCAAGGACAAGGCCCGGATTGTCCTGCGTGCCCCGATGATGAACAGAGCGCATGCAGAAGCTGCGGGCATAGCCGGGCAGACTTGCCAGCATCCTTTCCTGCAGATCAAAGCCTGGGTTCCAGACCAATGACCCGTAACCGAACACCCAGAGTGTCATTTCGCTGTTTCCTCTCTCGCATCCTCCTATAAACACGATGTCGGCAGGGCATGAAAGGGGTGCGGCGATGCGGATCTTGCTTATACTGATCGTGGTCGCCACCGGCGCCTGGTCCGCCTATTGGTTCATTGCCTCCTCGGGCGTGAAATCGGGTTTCGAGACATGGCTCGAGGCACGGCGCGCCGAAGGCTGGTTGGCCGAGACACAGGATATCGAGGTGGCCGGCTTTCCCAACCGGATCGACATCGGTTTCACCGACCTGCTTCTCGCCGATACGGATAGCGGGCTGGTCTGGGAGGCGCCGTTTTTCCAGATCCTCGCCCTGAGCTATCGGCCCAACCATGTCATCGCGGTCTGGCCCCCCGAACAGAGGCTGGCGACACCGCATGACAAGTTTACCCTGACCAGCAGCGACATGCGCGCAAGCATCGTGCTACGTCCCGACAGCGATCTGGGGCTCGCCCGGACAACTCTCACCGCCGAAGACCTGACCATCCGAGCCGACGGTGCGGCGGAGGGCACACGCCTTGCAGCGCTCACACTGGCGGCCGAGCGGGTGGCGGTGGATGCGGCCCCCACCTACCGCCTCGGCCTGTCATCCGACGGGGTGGCCCCGGCCTTGCCCCGAGGCCTGCGCGAAACCCTGCCCGATACATTGGACGCGCTGCGCGCCGACATGACGGTGACCTTCGACAAGCCATGGGACAGGCACGCAATCGAAGAGGCGCGCCCCCAACCCCGCCGTATCGACATCCGGCTTGCCGAGGTACGGTGGGGAGAGCTCGAACTGCTGGTGGCAGGGGAGCTCGACGTGGATGAAAATGGCCTGCCGGAAGGGTCACTTGCCGTCAAGGCGCGCAACTGGCGCGAGATTCTGGCCATTGCGGTCGCGACCGGTTCGATACCAGAAGGGCTCGCCCGGACCGTGGAAGACGGTCTGTCTCTCGTGGCCGGGCTTTCCGGGAACAGAGAGACGATCGACATGCCGCTCGATTTCCGCCGGGGCCGGATCTTTCTGGGGCCCGTGCCCATAGGACAAGCGCCCGTCTTGCGTTTGCGTTAGAGGCAGCGCCGGTCACCCTGAGGCAATCTGCATTTGCAGGCTGCTGAAAAAGGGAGTCGACTTTGGAAGGAAACTGCTCTTCTCCCGTTGCCGGGTCGATGCGCAGAGGGACGCGCCCGACCCTGGGTGGGCGCTTCTCCATGCCGGGGCTACAGTGCTTCATGGTCGCCAGCCACCTCCGAACGTTGAGCGTCTTGCAATGTCGCAATGCGCCCGCCCCGTTTTGCCGAAGGCAAACCTGCGGTTTGACG
>SLDH01000392.1 GCA_007125415.1 Roseovarius sp. | reverse complement strand
CGGAATCTACACATTAGCAGGCTGCCGAAAGACTGCCCGGCTGCCCCCTCGAGGCGCGTTGGGCCGGGAAACTGTGCCGCGCCAAACTTGCCCCACGGCTTCGCCCGGGCGACCAGCCCGGGCGGCGGTAAGGAGGATCAGAAAACTGCCCGGGGGCAGTTTTCCCGACGAACATCCTCTTCTTGCCGTCCAAGCAGAGTCGGTAAAACAGTTTCCCTCGCTTTCGCAGCCCCTGTTCATTTTTCAGAAGCCTGTTAGGTTTCGAAAACCCGCCAGAAATGAAAGCCTATCATGTCCGCCTCTCCCCGCGTCATGACCATCGCACAATGGGCCGGCGGCGCTCCCTGGGCGCTGGAGTTGCAGCATAGCGAAGAAGATCATGCGCTGGTCTGGCAGACACGCGGGCAGGCCAGATGCGTGATCGAAGCGGTGCGCCGGGGGGTCAGCGTGCATACGGCACTCGTCATTCCCGCAGGCACGCCTTTCTCGCTGGAGCTGGGCAAGCAGAATTTCGGCCTCGTCTGCCTCATACCCCGCAACGGCCCGCTTGGGATGCCGGACCGTCCGACCATTCTGCGCATCCGCGAGGTCCAGGCGCAGGCCGAGGTGACCGGGATTCTCGACGCGTTGCAACGCGAGCAGAACATGGCACGCCCGTTCATGGACGAGGCCCTGAGCGCGCATGGCGCCCTGCTCACCGTCTGGCTGCGGCGCGCGATGATCGAATCCGGCCAGACCGAAGAAAGATCCAGTGCCGCGATGCGTCTGGCCGCGGCCTATAGCGCGCTCATCGAGCGGGATTACATGACCGGCAAGCCAATGGCCGATTATGCGAAGTCTCTCGGGGTGACGCCCACGCACCTTACCCGCGTCTGCCGTGACTGCAGCGGGCGAACCGCTGCCGCGCTGCTGACCGAGCGGTGCCTGCATGCCGCGCGCATGGCCCTGGAGCGCGGCGACAGACCGATCACCCAGATCGCGGCCACACTCGGATTCAGCAGCGGCGCGTATTTCTCGCGTTTCATCCTGCACCATACCGGACGCAGCCCCTCGGCGCTGCGCAAGGCTGCCGCAACTGCCCGCTCCATTGCTCCGACCGGCGCCAAATCCGCGTCGGCCCCGCCCCGGGGACTGGCCGTGTCGGGTGGAAGGCTGTAGACTTGCCGCGATGCCGCATGTCTTGCCTTGCCACCCTCGCCGAGAGCTCTTCCATGCCCCACCGCCATCCGCTCACGCGCCGGACCCTTCTTGACTTCCGCAAGGGCCTTTTGTCGCGACGGGAGTTTCTGAGCCGGGCCACAGCGCTCGGCCTTGCCGCATCGGGAGCGGCCTCGCTGGCCGGGTTGGCCGGACTGCCTGTGCCTGCGGCGGCGGGGCCGGCCATTGCCCAGGGCGGCACCTTGCGGATTCAGCACAATGTGAAGGCCCTGCGAGATCCCCGCGCCTATGACTGGAGCGAGATGGGCAATCTGACACGGGGTTTTCTGGAATATCTGGTGGAATACCAGAGCGATGGCACCCTGCAAGGCATGCTGGCCGAGCGCTGGAGCGTCAATGATGATGCAACCCGCTACACGCTTCATCTGCGCGAGGGGGTGCGCTGGAGCAATGGCGATGCCTTCACCGCGTCGGATGTGGCCCATAACATCGCGCGCTGGTGCGACACGGATTTTCCCGGCAATTCGATGTCGGGCCGCATGAGCGGGCTGATCGACCCCCATACGGGGCAGCTCGACACCGAGGCGCTGCACATCGAAGACCCCCACACGCTGACCCTGCAGCTCAGCGCCCCTGACGTCACCCTGATCGCCAACATGTCCGATTACCCCGCCGCCATCGTTCATCCCGGCTTTGACGGGGAAGACCCGTTCGCCCATGGCATCGGCACGGGCCCTTTTCGCCCGGTGGAGATGATCGTCGGGGAGCGCTGCGTGCTCGAGCGGCGAAGGGATCACCCATGGTGGGGCAGCAACCTTCTCGGCGGGCCTTATCTCGATCGTGTGGAGTTTCTCGATTACGGTACCGATCCCGGCAACTGGGCGCGCGCCGCCGAAGCGGATGAGGTTGACCTGCTTTACGAAACAGTGGGCCGCTTTGTGGATGTCATGGACGATCTGGGCTGGGTCGCCTCCGGGGTGGACAGTGCCGCCACCTGTGTGATCCGCGGCCATCAGGAAGCCGTGGTCGACGGCCACCGCCCCTATGCGGATCGTGATCTGCGCCGCGCCCTTGCCCTGGCCGTCAACAACGCCATCTGCCTCGAGCTGGGCTATGGCGGGCGCGGACAGGTCGCGGCGAACCATCATGTCAGCCCGATACAGCCTTCTTACGCCGAAATCGGCCCTCCCGCGTTCGATCCGCTGGCGGCCAGGGCGCTGCATGATGCCGCCCTGGGCGATGCCTTCGAGCATGAGTTGATCACTCTCGATGATGAATGGCAGCGCAACACCGGCGATGCGGTGGTCGCTCAGTTGCGCGATGCCGGCATCCGCGCCAGACGCAGTGTAAGGCCGGGCAGCGCCTTCTGGTTAAACTGGCAGGCCTATCCGCTGGCGCTGACCCAGTGGAATCACCGGCCCATGGCCATGCAGGTGCTCGCACTGGCCTATCGCAGCGATGCGGTGTGGAATGAAACGGGCTTTGCCAATGCAGAGTTCGATGCGCTGCT
>SLDH01000212.1 GCA_007125415.1 Roseovarius sp. | reverse complement strand
CCGGGCTGGCCGAAGCGCCCGATGTGGTGACTGCGCCGCACCCGGACAGAACTTGCCCGCGACGACCGCATTGATTTTTCACAGAACCCCCAGAAGACGACCGGACAGCCAATGATTAGACAACGGAAATTTTCGGCGCATACCCCAAATGGGGTATGAATGGTTTTTTTCCGAAATTTTACGCCTGTCTCTTGCCCCTGCGCGGAACAAAACCCGAAGGCCGCCGCGCATCGGTGATGCTGGAAGCATGTCTCCGGCATGATCCGCTCCAACGGCCCGGCGATCTGTCAGTCGCAAGCGCACCGATCAGAGGTCTTGCGTATGTGGCACCATAAATCGCGTCGAACAACCGCCGGATCGCCGCGCCGCGGCCCGGCAATGCGCGGCCTCGTGCGGGCTGCCTCAGGTTGATCGAGCTGGACGCCAGGCGGGTGTCAAAATGTCCAAAAGGATCTTGATGGCATCCTCGTTGTGAATCATGGGGGTTGTGGCAGAAAGCCACCTTTACATGACCCCTCAAACATCCAACTCCTCCACGAACCGCGCGTTCTCGGAGATATACTGAAACCGCAATTCCGGCTTCTTGCCCATCAGGCGCTCCACCAGATCGCCCGTCTCGCCCGGCAAATCCTCGTCTATCGTCACGCGGATGAGCTTGCGCGATTTCGGGTCCATCGTGGTTTCCTTCAGGTCCTTGGCGTCCATCTCGCCCAATCCCTTGAAGCGGCTCACGTCGATCTTGCCTTTCCCGCCAAGGCCCTTCTCCAGCCAGGCGTCACGCTCGGCCTCATCAAGGCAATAGACCCGGCGCGAGCCTTGCGTCAGCCGGTAGAGCGGCGGGCAGGCGAGATAGAGATGGCCCGCGTCGATCATCGGGCGCATCTGCGTGAAGAAGAAGGTCATCAGCAGGGCGGCGATATGCGCGCCGTCCACATCCGCGTCGCACATGATGATGATCTTGTCATAGCGCAGATCGTCGATGTTGAATTTCGTGCCCAGCCCGACCCCGAGCGCCTGCGTCAGATCGTTGATCTCGGTGTTGGAGCCCAGTTTGGACGAGGCCGCCCCCAGCACGTTGAGGATCTTGCCCCTGAGCGGCAGGAGCGCCTGGGTCTTGCGGTCGCGCCCCATCTTCGCGGAGCCCCCTGCCGAATCCCCCTCCACGATGAAAAGCTCGGTGCCCGCGCGGTTGGTGGCGGTGCAATCCACCAGCTTGCCGGGCAGGCGCAGCTTTTTCGTGGCGGTCTTGCGTGCGGTCTCCTTCTCCTGCCGGCGGCGCAGCCGCTCTTCGGCGCGCAGCACGAGGAAATCGAGGATCGCCCCGGCGGATTTGGTATCGGCGGCCAGCCAGTTGTCGAAATGGTCGCGCACAGCACCTTCTGTCATCTTCTGGGCGGCTTCTGTCGAGAGGCGGTCCTTGGTCTGGCCCACGAAAGCCGGATCGCGGATGAAGCAGGACACCAGCGCGCACCCGCCCGACATCAGGTCTTCCCGGGTGATCTGCGCGGCCTTCCTGTTGCCCGCAAGCTCTCCATAGGCCTTGATGCCCTTGACGATCGCCGCCCAGAATCCGGCCACATGGGTGCCGCCCTCGGGGGTGGGGATGGTGTTGCAATAGCTTTGCAGAAAGCCGTCGCGCGCCGGGGTCCAGTTGATCGCCCATTCCACCTTGCCCGGCTCTCCGAATTTCTCCTGAAAGTCGACGCTGCCCGAGAAGGCGGCCTCGGCATAGGTCGAGACATTGCCCAGCGTTTCCTCAAGGTAATCGCGCAGCCCTCCGGGAAAGTGAAAAACCGCCTCCTGCGGCGTGTCGCCCTCGGCAATGGCGGATTTCCAGCGGATTTCCACGCCCGAGAACAGGTAGGCCTTGGAGCGGATCGACTGAAAAAGCCGCGCAGGGCGAAACTTGTGCGCTCCGAAGATTTCCGCATCGGCGTGAAAGGACACGGTGGTGCCGCGCCGGTTGGGGGCCGCGCCCAGTTCCGTAACCGGGCCGAGTGGGAGCCCCCGAGAAAACCGCTGTTCGTAAAGCCTGCGGTCGCGTGCGACCTGCACGACCATGCTGTCACTCAGCGCATTGACCACCGAGGCGCCCACCCCGTGCAGCCCCCCCGAGGTCTGATAGGCCTTGCCCGAAAATTTGCCGCCGGAATGCAGCGTGCAGAGGATCACCTCGAGCGCGCTCTTGTCGGGAAATTTCGGGTGCGGGTCGATGGGGATGCCGCGCCCGTTGTCGCGGATGGTGATGGCATGATCCTCGTGCAGTTCCACCTCGATCCGGTTGGCATGGCCGGCGACCGCCTCATCCATCGCATTGTCGAGCACCTCGGCGACCAGATGATGCAGCGCGCGCTCATCCGTGCCGCCGATATACATGCCGGGCCGCTTGCGCACCGGCTCCAGCCCTTCGAGCACCTCGATCGAGGAGGCGTCATAATCGCCGCTGTCATGGCCCATATCCAGAAGATCGTTCATCAAGCTGCTCTATATCTTGTTGGTTGGCGCATAGTATGCCAGCGGCAGGGCGCATCGGAAAGACCAAAGCGCGGACCGGGCTCTATTCCACTCGTCACCGGGGCAGGGCACTGCTAGGTTTTGCGCATGCGCATGATCGTTCTCGTTGCCCTGTTGCTTGTCTCCTCTTGCGGGCGTCCCCTGACCGAGGGCGAGCTTGCCTTTGCGCAGGCCATGCATGGTGACACGCTGGCCACTGATCAGGTGCGCTTCGTCGAGGGGGCGCTGGTGGGTTCGGTGACATTTCAGCGCCAGGCGCGCCCGCGGCTGACCTGCCAGGAACGGCTCTACCCCGAACCGCGCACCGAGATCGTCACTGCCAGCCCCGCCGCTGTCGCACTTTTCAACCGGGTTTTCTTCACGCGCGATTACTACGCTGCCGATTATCTTCCACGCTATCCCGAAGAGATGGATCTGGCCGCCGCCATGCTCTTTGCCCATGAGGTCACCCATATCTGGCAATGGCAGAATCGCGCGCGTACCGGCTATACCCCGCTTCGGGCCGCCCGCGAACATGTGCGCAGCGATGATCCGTATCTCTTTGATCCCGATCATGTCGGAAATTTTCTGGACTACGGCTTCGAGCAGCAGGCCAGCATTGTCGAGGAATATATCTGTTGCACGGCCCTCGATCCGGATGCCCCTCGCACGGCCCGGCTTCACAGCATGCTGGAAGGGGCTTTCCCGGTGGGCGATCTGCGGATCCCGGATCGCATCTATCTGCCATGGGCTGGCGCCGAGATCGAGGGCATCTGCCGGTGAGCGTCAGCGCTGGATGCTTTCGAGATAGGCCAGCAAAGCGGCCAGCGGGCGCGGGGTAGGGGTCAGCACCCCGTCGCCCACGTCAACAGGCACGGTATCGCCCTCGAGCAGCAGGCCGAATTCAGGCATTTCATGGCCGGGCAGCCCGGTGCGATCATAGCCATCGATCACCGAAAGAACATGCGCGCGCGGGAAGGTGCCGTCCATCGAAAGGCGCGTGAGATCGGAAGGGGCGGGGGACATGTTTGCGGCCCAGGGCCCGTCGCCCATGCCACCCGTTCCGTGGCAGCCAGCACAGTTTTCCGCAAAAAGACGTTGCCCTTCAGGGGCTTCCGGCATTGACACCTGCGTGCAAGCAAAGGCCAGAGCGGCCAATGGGATCGAGAAATAACGGTACATGCTGCGCCTCCTGGGTTTTTTACAGGTTAGCAAAAGAACAGAGCGGCGCAATCACCTCTGTCAGGTCAATCTGCCCGCCAGGGCCTCGTCGATCAGTTCTACCGTCTCCGAAACGCCATATAGCGCGATGAAGCCGCCAAAGCGAGGGCCCTGGCTTGCGCCCAGCAGCACCTCATAGAGCGCGCGAAACCAGTCGCGCAGCGGGTCGAACCGGTCCCGGCCCACCGCATAGACAACCGCTTGCAGCGCTTCATCCTCCACGGGGCCATCATAGGCCGCAAGCTCGGCGCGCAAGGCCAAAAGCGCCTCGCGTTCGGCCTCGGTGGGGGCACGATAGGCTTTCTGCGGGGCGACGAAATCCTCGTAATATTTCACGGCAAAGCCCGCGGCGGCATCCAGATCCGGGTTGGCCTCGGGGCTCGCCTCGGGCGCATAGCGGCGGATGAAGCCCCAGAGTGTTTCCTTGTCCTGCGCATGGCTGACGGAAGCAAGGTTGAGCAGCATGGAGAAAGGCACGGTCATCCGGCTTTCGGGCACATCGCCGCCGTGGATATGCCAGACGGGGTTGTTGACCTGCTGCGCCGCATCCTGCCCGGGGAAGGCGCGCAATTGCTGGTGATACTCGTCCACCGCCTTGGGGATCACGTCAAAATGCATGCGCTTGGCGGTTTTCGGCTTCTGATACATGAAATAGGAGAGAGACTCGGTCGCGGCATAGGTCAGCCATTCGTCGATGCTGACGCCGTTTCCGGAGGTCTTGGAGATTTTCTGCCCGTTCTCATCGAGAAACAGCTCATAGGTGAAATGCTCGGGCGGACGCGTCCCCAGCACCCGGCAAATGCCGTCATAGATGGGCGTGTTGGTGGAATGATCCTTGCCATACATCTCGAAATCCACCCCCAGTGCGGCCCAGCGCGCGCCGAAATCGGGTTTCCATTGCAGCTTCACATGCCCGCCCGTCACCGGCAGGGTCCATTCGCGGCCCGTCTCATCATCGAAGGTGATCGTGGCATCCCTCGCGTTGACCTCACGGATGGGCACATAGAGTACCCGGCCTGTTTCGGGATGGATGGGCAGGAAGATGGAGTAGGTCTGCCGCCGCTCTTCGCGCAGGGATTTCAGCATGATCTTCATGATGTCGTCATAGCGCTCGGCAGCACGCCGCAGCACCGCGTCGAACCGTCCGGATTTGTAGAATTGCGTGGCCGAGATGAACTCGTATTCAAAGCCGAACGTATCGAGAAAGCGCCGCAGCATTGCGTTGTTGTGATCGCCAAAGCTGTCATGCGTCCCGAAAGGGTCCGGTACCGCCGTCAGCGGCAATTGCAGATAGGGGGTGAGCGCATCGGGGTCGGGCACATTGCCGGGCACCTTGCGCATACCGTCGAGATCATCGGAAAAGCAGATCAGCTTGGTCGGGATATCGCTGATCAACTCGAAGGCGCGGCGCACCATCGTGGTGCGCGCCACTTCGCCGAAAGTGCCGATATGGGGCAGGCCCGAGGGGCCATAGCCTGTCTCGAAGAGCACATACCCCTTTTCCGGCGGCGCCTTCTCATAGCGTTTGACGAGCCGTCTCGCCTCCTCAAAGGGCCAGGCCTTGGAATTCAGGGCGGCGTCACGGATCGCGGACATGGGCTTTCTCCGGTTTGGTGCGGCGATTATCCGCCGCACCGGCTCGCCGCTACCTATTGCCGTGCTGCTGCACAGTCAATATTCTGCGCTGCAACATGGGCTTGAAAGGACATCCGATGAACCGCCAGATCCCCCAGTCGCTGAGCCCTCAGGATTGCCTTGTCGCGGTCATGATAGCGGTATCGGCCTCGGACGAGCAGATCCGCACGGCGGAACTGGTCAAGATCGAAAGCACGGTCAACCATCTGCCGATCTTCGCCAGCTATGATGTGGACCGGATTAATGTGACGGCACAGACCGTCTTTGACCTTTTCAGCGTGGAAGACGGTCTGGATGCGCTTTTCGGCCTTGTCCGTGAGAACCTGCCCGAGCGGCTCTATGAGACGGCCTATGCGCTGGCCTGTGATGTGGCCGCCGCCGATGGCACGCTGCAGGATGAGGAACTGCGCATTCTGGAAGAAATCCGGTATGAGCTCAACATCGACCGGCTGCACGCCGCCGCGATCGAGCGGGGCGCGCGGGCGCGGCACTTGCGAGGGTAGCGTGCGGAACGATTGAGGGCCGTCGCGCGGAATTAAGGCTGCTGAAAAAAAATTGAACAGGGGCCGCAAAGGCGAGGGAAACTGTTTGTCCCCATCTGTTTCTACGTAAAGAGGAGGGCGGCGCCCGACCCTGGGTGGGCGCTTTGGTCCGTCGGGGCGGCTGTGCTTTATGGCAGCCAAGAACCTGTAACCGTTATGCTTTTAGCAAGGTTGCAACGCGCCCTCCCGGGGGGAGGGTCGGGCGCCGCCCGGGCGAGACCATGGGGCAAGCGTGGCGCGGCACAGTATTCCGGCTCAGGGGACTTGGTGGGGGAGGGCCCTTCTCAGCAGCCAGTCAAGGCCGCACGCCGCCGCGCCTCAACCGGATTGATCGAAACGCCGGCAGGCTGCCGAACGGGTCTCATCGCCGCCCGTTCAGCGCAGCTTGCCGATGGCGAAGGTGGGGGCGATCATCTCCTTTGCCAGATAGGCGCGCAACGCTTCCTCATCAGGTTGATCGGTTGTCCTCGTCTCGCGGGCCGCAAGCCCCCCGGTGATGAAGAGCGAATCGATATCCTCGCCCATGGCCCCCTGAATGTCGGTATGCGGGCCGTCACCGATGGCGAGAATCCCGGCCGGATCGACCGTGACACCCATCGCGGCGAGACGACGGCGCGCCAGATCGTAGATCGGTGGATGCGGCTTGCCGAAATAGAGGCTCTCACCCCCCATTTCGGTGTAGAGCCGGGCAAGCGCGCCAGCGCACCATTCGCGCACCTCGCCTCGGTCCACGATGATATCGGGATTGGCGCAGAGCAGTTTCAGGCCCATCTGTTTGGCGTAGAGGAAATCGGCACGGTTCACCTCCGGGTCGGCCATCGGATCGAAGGGGCCGCAGCAGACGATCCCGTCGGCCTCGCGAAGGGGGACGCGCGTGATCTCTACCGGGTCATCGATCACCGACATCGGCGCGAAGAAGCCTTCGTCGCGCGCCCACTCACCCATGAAATAGACCTTGCTGCCCACCGCCCCGCGAAACATCGCCGCGCGCGCACTGTCGCCGGAGGAGGCCACCGTGTCGTAGGCGTCGCGCGGCACCCCGAATTCGGTCAACTGTGCCTCGACCCCTTTGCGGGGTTTGGGCGAATTGGTAACGAGAACCACCACCTTCCCCGCCGCGCGGCAGGTCTTCAGCGCGGCCACCGCCTCGGGAAAGGCGCGCACCCCGTCATGCACGCACCCCCACAGATCGACAAAGAGCACGTCGTAACGGTCGGATACTTCAGAGAGCGCGTTGATCAGTTGGGTCATGGTATAGCTTCCTTTCGGTTGCCGAAGATATGGCAGGTGCCGCAGGGATTGGCCAGAACGCGCAGCATCTGATCGACAGCATGAGGCAGAAGGATTAGATATATCTTTGACCTTGGTGCGCCGCGCGCCACTTCCAACTTGCTCGGGTTTCGGTGCTGTTTGCCTGAGTTTGCGAAACAGTTACTGTTGCCGTGACCCATGGCGCGGGACATCTGGGATATGGATGACAATCGAATGGAGCCGACAAAAGACGCCTTCATCGGGGCAATGCGCCATGTAGCGGCCACCGTTACCGTGGTAACGACCGATGGTCCGGCGGGGCGCATGGGTGCCACGGTCAGTGCTTTCACCTCGCTGTCCGCCGACCCGCCCAGCGTTCTGGTCTGCCTCCGATCCGACAGCCGGATCGCGGCAGCGGTTCGCGGCAACGGTGTTTTCTGTGTCAACGTGCTGCCCGAGGACGCGGTGACGGTAGCACGCGCCTTCGCCGGTGTGTTCGATGACGATCAGGCCGACAGGTTTGGCGGTCTGGACGTGACGCTGACGGAGGCAGGCCCCATTCTGCCGCGCGCGACAGCGTTTTCCTGCAGGCTCAATCGGACGGTAGAACATGGCAGCCACGCCATCTGTATCGGCGACGTCACAGGTATCTCGAATGCAGGCGAGAAACCACTGACCTATATGAGCGGTACCTTCCACGTGGTACATCCCAAACAGAAATTCTGAAACGGCCTCGGTACCGGCCGGAAAACCGGTCCGGGTAGCGAAGGTGCGCAACGGCAATGAAGATGAAGCGACGAGCTCTCGGCAGCGTGCCGCCCGACCTTCACGCCGTGGCGCCGCCCGCCGTGCAGGCACCACTGCCGATCCTGATCTGGCGCGAGATCCGCAGGCTCGTCGTTCTGGCCTTTCCGATTACCGTGGCACTGATGGCGACTCTGCTCATCGGGGTGGTTGACACGATCATGGTTGCGCCCTTGGGGACGGTGCCGCTGGCGGCGATTTCCATAACGATGTCCTTCGTCATCATCCTGTATTCAGGGCTTTACGGCTTTGTGTCGGTGATCAGCGTGCGCATTGCCGAGGCCCATGGCAACGGCAGCCCCGATGCGCTGTCGCGGGCGCTGCGAAGCGGGCTTGCCATCGCTTGTGTGACCGGGACGTGCGCGGTGCTGCTCATGCTGGCGATCCGGCCCGTGCTGCCCTTTCTGGGACAGCCCGAAGAGGTGATCGATGTGCTGGGCGGCTATTGGACCGCGATGAGCGTCATCATGATCCCATTCATTCTGTTTCTCACCCTGAAGGGCCTCTTCGATGCGATGAGCCAGCCCTGGATCGGTGTGGGCCTTGCCTTTCTCGCGGTGGGTCTCAACGTGCCGGCAAATCTCGTGCTGATCCACGGGATCGGATCATGGGAGGGGCTGGGCCTCACGGGTGCCGGGCTTGCCAGCCTGCTCTCCGAGGTGGCGACGCTGCTCATCGCACTGATCATCTGGCGGCGGGCGCGCTTTACCGCCCCGGCGCGTCGTGTCATCCATGATCTCGGTGCCGAGATGCGCCTGCAGGTGAAGGAAGGGGCCACCATCGCTGCGGGATATATGGGCGAGGGCGGCGCCTATACGGTGGCGATCCTGATGATCGGCTGGTTCGGGGCAACGGCGCTCGCAGCGACACAGATCGTCACCTCGGTGGGCAATGTCATCTACATGGTGCCGCTCGGGCTTTCCATCGCGGTTTCCATCCGAATCGGCCAGGCCATCGGGGCGGGCGAAATCTACCGCCTGCAGCGGATCGGGATTGCGGCTCTCGTGACGATCATCTCCTGGATGGGGGTCGTGATGATCGGGGTGTTTCTGTTGCGAGGGCCCATCTCGAGGGGTCTTTCGGATGATCCGGAGGTCGTGATGCTGGCCATGGCGATGTTTTTCGTGATCGCCTGCATGCAGATCGGCGACGGCATCCAGGGGGCCATGCTGGGAGCCTCGCGCGGGATGACCGACAATCGCGTGCCGGTTCTGATCACCAACTTCGCCTATTGGTGTCTCGCCCTGCCCATCGGTTACCTCATCGCCTTCAAGCTTGACGTGGGGCCGAATGGCATCTGGTTGGGCTATGCGTTCGGGCTGGCTCTCGCGGGTGCGCTGCTGACCTGGCGCTTCTTCCTGATGGCGGGGCGGCGTCAGGCCCTTGCCGCTCAGGCCCTCGCCACAAGCACCGAGCCCACCGAATAGCCCGCGCCGAAGGAACAGATGAGCCCCAGATCACCCGTGACCAAATCGTCCGAATGCTGTGAAAAGGCGATGATCGAGCCCGCCGACGAGGTGTTGGCGTAATCCTGCAGGATGTTGGGTTGTTCCTCGGGAGTGGGGGTGCGGCCCATGACTTTCCTGCCGATGAAATCGTTCATGCTCTTGTTGGCCTGATGAAGCCAGAGGCGCTTGAGCTTATCCGCCCGCACGTCCGCGGTGGCGAGATGCGCGGCGATGTGGTCGCTCACGAGCGGCAGCACCTCCCTGAACACTTTCCGCCCCTCCTGCATGAAAAGCATGTCGCGCCGGTCTTCCATATGGTCCGGGCGGGTGCGACGCAAGAAACCGTTATTGTTGCGAATGTTGTTGGAGAATTCGGTGGCGCAACGGGTTGAGCGGATCAGGAAATGCCCGCCGCGAGCGGCCTCGGCCCGTTCGATCAGCACTGCCGTGCACACGTCCCCGAAGATGAAATGGCAATCGCGGTCGCGCCACTCCAGGTGGCCTGAACATATCTCTGGGCTGACCACCAGCGCCTTGCCCGCCGAGCCTGCGCGGATCATGTCCGCCGCCGCCTGAATGCCGAATGTGGCCGAGGAACAGGCCACATTCATATCGAAAGCAAAGCCGCCCGCGCCCAGAAGCTGCTGGATCTCAATGGCAATCGCCGGGTAGGGGCGCTCGTGATTGGAAGCCGCGCAGATGATGAGATCCACTTCCCTTGCGGGCAGCCCCGCACGGGCGAGCGCGGTGCCGCAGGCCTCGAGCGCCATTTCGGCCATGATCCCCGGCTCGTCATCGCCACGCGGGCGCAAGAGCGGGTGCATCATCTCGGGGTCCAGCACGCCGGACTTGTTCATCACATGGCGGCTTTCGATGCCCGAGGCCTTGAGGATGAATTCTTCAGACGAAAGCGGCTTCGCCGCAACCTCGCCTGCGGCGATGGCCGCCGCGTGCCTTTCGT
>SLDH01000120.1 GCA_007125415.1 Roseovarius sp. | reverse complement strand
ATCGAGACCCCGTCGGGCGAGCGGCTCACCCGGGCCGGGAGTTTCTCGCTTTCCGCGGAAGGCGATCTGATCACACCGGACGGGTTCCGCGTGCTTGATGCGGGTGGCGGGCCGATCTTCATTCCGCCGGACGCACCGGATATCGGTGTGTCCGCAGATGGCACGATCAGTGCGAATGGCCGGCTGCTGGGTCAGTTGGGGCTTTTCAACCCTCTCGACCGGAACGATCTCATCCGAGAGGATGGCGTCATGTTCCGCGCCGAGGGTGGTACGGAACCCGCCTTCGACAGCCGGATCGTGCAGGGCTTTCTCGAAGGCTCCAACGTGGATCCGATTGGTCAGATCGCGCGGATGATCGAGGTACAGCGCGCCTATGAGTTGGGCCAGAGCTTTCTGGAAGCGGAACATGAGCGTATTCGCAACGCGTTGCAGACATTCATAAAATAACCAAAAGGAGATTCCCAATGCGCGCCCTCAAGATCGCGGCCACAGGCATGGCCGCTCAGCAGATGCGGGTCGAGACGATCTCGAACAACCTCGCCAACATGTCCACTACCGGGTACAATACCCGACGCGCGGAATTCGCTGATCTGCATTACCAGCAGCTTGCCCGGGCGGGCACGGTCAATGCCGCCGATGGCACCGTGCTGCCTACCGGCGTGCAGCTTGGGCTCGGGGTGCGGCCCTCGGCGATCACCGTGCACCTCGCGCAAGGGGCGCTGTCGGCCACGGGTGGTGACCTCGATATCGCCATCGACGGCAGAGGCTTTCTCGAGGTGACCTTGCCCTCGGGTCAGGCCGCCTATACCCGCGACGGCGCGCTCAAGCGCACGGGCGAAGGGCTCATCGTCACCTCCGACGGTTTCGCCGTGGCGCCCGAGATCACCATCCCCGACGATGCGCGCAGCATATCGATCAATGCCGATGGCGAGGTCTACGCCTATTTCCGGGAGAATGCGGAAGCCCAGTTGCTCGGGCAATTCACCCTTGTCGGCTTCACCAACCCCAAGGGGCTCGAGGCGATCGGGGGCAATCTCTTTACCGAAACCGAGGCCTCCGGGCAGCCGCTCGTTGGGGATCCGGGCGAAGATGGGCTGGGCATGCTCCGCCAGGGTTATCTGGAAGAAAGCTCAGTCGATCCGGTGCGTGAGATCACCGAACTGATCGAGGCCCAGCGCGGCTACGAACTCAATTCCAAGGTCATATCTGCAGCCGACCAGATGCTCGGCGCCACGACGCAGGTGCGCTGATGCGGACCTGCACCCTTGGCCTTATGCTCTGGCTGGCAACCCCATCTCATGCCGATACGGTCTTTGCCGCTCACACTCTGCGGGCACAAACCATTCTGACGGCTCAGGACATATTTGTGAAAGATGTCGATATATCCGGCGCAATCACCGACCCGGCAGAGGTGATCGGGATGGAAACCCGTGTCGCCCTCTATGCGGGGCGGCCCATTCGGGCCGGCGATGTGGCCCCCCCCGCGCTCGTGGATCGCAATCAGCTCGTGCCGCTGTATTTCCACAGTAACGGCTTGAGCATCACTGCGGAAGGCCGCGCCCTGGAGCGGGCTGGCGCTGGCGAATTCATCCGCGTCATGAACCTGTCATCGCGCAGCACCGTAACCGGGCGGGTCATGACCGATGGCCGGGTGATGGTCGCAAGATGAAAGGATGCAGGATGCGCAAGGCAGGAGTATGCATGGTCATCATGGCGCTCATGGCCGGTTGTGCCCGTCTCGATCACCTGGGCAAGGCCCCAAGCTTCACACCACAACTGGAATCCGGCGAGCGGGTTGCCATGCTCGATCCGGGTCTGCCCCTTCGCGCCGAGCCGCGCCGCCAGATCGACGATGCGTCTCTGTGGAGTGCCAGCAAACGTTCACTTCTCGGAGACCGGCGCGCAATGAAGCGAGGCGATATCCTGACAGTCGTGATTGAAATCGACGAGAAGGCAGAAATATCCAACTCCACCGCGCGGTCACGAAGCGGATCGGAGAACATGGGGGTCTCGGGGCTCTTCGGCCTGCCCCAGCGTATCAACGAAAACCTGCCCGACGGGGCGTCGATGGAGTCCGCGGTCGATCTTTCATCATCGGCCCGTTCCGGCGGGGACGGTTCTGTCCGGCGCAGTGAAAAGCTGACCCTGCGTATCGGCGCGACAGTGTTGCAGGTGCTTCCCAACGGCGTGCTCGAAATCCAGGGCTCGCAAGAGGTACGGGTGAACTTCGAGCTGCGTGAGTTACTGGTTTCGGGCTATGTGCGGCCCGAAGATATCTCCCGCCAGAACGAAATCACCTATGACAAGATCGCATCAGCGCGTGTTTCCTACGGGGGGCGCGGCCAGATCACCGATGTCCAGCAACCCCGCTACGGCCAGCAGGTTCTCGACGCGATTCTGCCCTTCTAGGAGAGCGCCACGATGATAAAGGCCCTGCCTGTTTTCATGCTTCTTCTGGGCATCGCCGCAGGCGTTGGTGCAGGCTACGTCCTGCAGGCCGTTGCCGATCCGGGCCCCGATGTTGAGACCCTTGTGCGAGAGGCAGAAGGCACCGGTGCAGCGACGACAGGTGCTGCGCAGCCTGTTGCGGAAAGGACAGGATCGGCCCAGTCCAGGCCGCCAGAATACATCGGGTTCAACAACCAGTTCGTCATTCCGATCGTCAGCGGCGACATCGTCACATCGCTGGTCGTGCTCTCTCTCGGGATCGAGATCGACACCGGTCAGGCCGAGAGAGTTTACACGAGCGAGCCGAAATTGCGCGACGGGTTCCTTCAGGTCCTCTTCGATCACGCCAACATGGGCGGATTCCGGGGGCGATTCACCGATGGTGGAAACATGGATGTGCTCAGAAGGTCCCTGACGGAGGTCGCTCAATCCATCCTCGGTCCCGGCGTGCGCGGCGTGATGATCACCGATATCGCCCGTCAGGACGTGTGATCACGCGCCCCCGTTCAGACGTCCTGCAATCAACGCATCCAGTTGCGCAAGCTGCCGATGGCTGGCCGTGGCCTTGCGCGCGGCACGCTCCTGCTCGAGAAGGCTGCTGGCGGCCATTTGTCTGCCATGGGCGTCGCGCAGGCGCGCCATCATTCGTGATTTCTGCGCCAGACACAGCGCCAGTTGCCGGTTCAGTTCGATCCGATTGCGATTAACCCAGCCCTGCCAAAGAATGTCTCCACCGATCCGCCGCATCGCCCCGAGCGTCTCGGCAGGCTCCGACGGCAGGGTCTTCTGATGCGCCTCCAAGGCGGTGATCGCCTGGCGGAGCTTAGTTTCCCTGTCGTTCACCTCCCGCATGCGCGCCTGTTCGGCACGATGGAGCATGTCCGTCAGATCATGCAGGTTGTGCAGGGGGCGAGACTTCATCCGAATGTCCTCGCGCGGTGCCGCATGGTTTCGGCAAACCGGATCGCCGCCGCGACTGCCCGGTAATGATCCGGGTCGATCTCCTGACCAATCTCCGTCGTCGCGTGCAGCGCCCGCGCGGTCGGTGGATCAAGCCGCACCGGAACACCGTGTTCCATGGCGGTTTCCCTGATAGCACGCGCCATGTGATCGACACCCTTGGCCACGCAGACGGGCGCGGAACCCGGTAGCCGGCTCCATTTGAGTGCAACAGCATAGTGGGTCGGGTTGACGATGACGACATCGGCTGTCGAAACATCGGAAATCATCTGGTTCGCCGCAATCCGCTGGCCACGTTGACGACGCTCCTGCTTGAGATGCGGATCGCCCTCGGCGCGCTTGTGCTCCTCTTTCACCTCGCGATGCGACATCCGGTTGCGGCGTAGGAAGTCATAACGCTGCCAGAGGTAATCCATGGCGCCGATCACCAATGACACGAGCAGAACAACGAACATGAATTCGATCAGCATCCGCACCATGAGCGCCCCGACGAGCCGTGGCTCCCCGAAGAGTGTCGCGGCCATGTCATCGATCCGGTGATTGAGGTAGATTCCGAGGCAGATGGAGAAGACGACCATCTTCAGGAAACTCTTGAAGAACTCGAAAAGCCCGCTGGGCCCGTATTTGTTCTTCGCGTTCTGGATCGGATTGATCCGCGACAGTTTGGGCTGCAATTTGTCGCCCGCAAAGACCAGACTGCGCTGCGCCAGGATGCAAGCAAGCGCGAGCGCGGCCGGGATCAGGTGCCAGCCGATCAGGGCCAGAGCGATCGATCTCATCACGCCAGACAGTGCGGCACTGCCGCTGCCCTCGAAAACGATCACTGCAAGGCGATCGGACTGTTCCAGAAACCCCATCATGGCCGAGCTTGTCATCTCGATCGACCTGCCGCCGATGGCGAGGCCAGCGATCAGAATCCCGCCATATCCCGCTGCCGCCACAAGATCGGCAGATCGGATGAGCTCCCCCTTCTTGCGGGCTTCGAGGATCTTCTGTGGCGTCGCCTCATGGGATTTTTCGGCGTCGTCATCCTGCTGCTGGGCCATTCTCAGCCCCCGAACGGGTTGGCGATGAACGCATTGAGCGCCTCCGCCCAGATCGTGAGCATCGTGGGCGCAAGCAGGAAAAGCAGGAACAGGCCACCGAAGGTGATCACCGGTGCGCCGACGAAGACGACCATCATCTGCGGCATCGCCCGGTTGATCACCCCGAGGGTGAGATTGTAGAGCACCGAAACGATTACGAAGGGGGCAGCAAGCGTGAAGGCAAGAGCAAAGGCGCCGGCAACCTGCCGCACCCCCCAGAGCGAGACGGCACTCGCATCGATCCGCTCGGCGGGCGGAAACAACCCGTAAGTCAGCAACAGCATTTCAGCCACACGAACATGCAGCCCCAGCATCATCGCGAGTGCGAGGGCACCGACGACCAGAAGCTGCCCCAGAGCAGGCAGCGGCGTGATCCCGCTATTGCCAAGGATCTGTGCAAGGGAAGTGGATTGTGCTGCCATGGCGCCCGCGGTCTGTAATGCGAGCAAAAACAACCGGATGCCGATGCCGATCACCAGCCCCACCAGCGTCTCGCTCAGGACAAGCCAGCCGAATGGAGGCGGGTTTGCGACGACGTGGCGCAGATCATCCGTTGCCGCCGGGGCGATGATCACGACCAGTGCGACGGCAATGATGAGTTTGAACCGCACCGGCACCGACCGTTCGCCGAATCCCGGCATGAGCGACATGACAGGGCCGACGCGCAGAAAGACGATGAAATGCAGCCAGAGTACATCTTCCGTCAGACGCAGCAATTCGGCCGCAACGGTCATGTGGCGACAACTCCGACAAGCGAAGGCTTGGCCTCCAGCCCGATTTCCTCGAATGAAAGCACCGGATTGCTGATGTTGCGCGCGGAAAGCACGGTGTGCAGAAAACGTCGCCTCAGGGTCGAGGTCACGACCGCCGGAAAGAGACCTTGCTCGCCCGCCTTGCTGATTTCCTCGCTCACCGCCTCGGTGAGCGCATTGAAGAGCTCGGGCGGCAAGGCGACATCGAGCCGTCTCGCCTCCCCTTCGATCTGATAGGTGGAGAATGTCTCCTCCCATTCCGGGGCGAGCTGGATCAATGGCAGACGCCCATCTTCCCGCCGCAGGCCTGCCACAAGCTGAAAGCCGAGGCGCTGGCGTACATGCTCGCAGATCGCCTCTGGCTGCGCGTTGTGGATCTGGCGTGCCTCCGCTGTCGCCTCGAGAATGAGCGGCAGATTGCGTATGGAGACTTGCTCCGCGAGAAGCAGGCGCAGCACGGAATGCAGAAGATCGGGGGGGACACGATCGGGGATGATCTCCTCCAGAAGCTTCCGGTTTGCCTCCGCACGGGCCGGGTCGGAAAGATTGACCATTTCGTCAAGCAGCCGCCGCATGGATTTCATCGTCAGGAGACGGCTCAGGTTCTTGCGGATGATCTCGAGCAGATGGGTTGCCATCACCTCGGCCGGCGCAACCAGCGTCGTCCCTTGGAGAGCCGCGTCATCCATCGCCGTCTCGACGATCCAACGCGCCGGCGCCCCGTAGACCGGTTCCGCCACATCCTCGCCGGGTGGAAGGCCGGGGTGGCTTGCCGGATCGAGCGCAAGCACGTGACCGGTACGCAGGGTGGCACGGGCTGTCTCCACGCCCTGGATGCGTATCGCGTAGCTGCCCGGCAGGCGGCTGGGATCATCGGTCAGGCGGATTTCGGGCAGGATCATACCGAAGTTCGTGGCGATATGGCGGCGCATGTTCGCGATGCGTGCCTCAAGACCCGTCCCCGGATCCAGCATGAGATTGACCAGATCTGCCGAAAATTCCACATGGATGTCATCAAGCTCGAGAATATCCCCGAGAGATTTCTCCGCCGGCGCAACCACGCCCTCCTGCGCTGGATCGGTCGCTGGCTCGTTATCGCGCTTGAGGATCATCCATGTCGCCATGGCACCAAGCGCAAGTGCTCCGGCGAGGAACGGTAGAAAGGGCAAGCCCGGCACCAGCGCAAAAAGCGCCATGAGTACAGCAACGGTGATCAGGGCCGACGGGTGCCGCCCAAGCTGCGTGGCCAAGGCCAGATCGGTCGCGCCTTGCGTGCCACCACGGGCCAGCAAAAGCGCGGAGGCGATCGAAATGATGACAGCGGGGATCTGCGTCACCAACCCGTCACCGACGGTGAGGATGGTATAGGTTTCGAACGCGCGACCAAGCGCCATATCGTGCACGACAACGCCCATGATCAGCCCCATGATCAGATTGAGCAAGGTGATCAGCAAGCCGGCGATCGCATCGCCCTTGACGAATTTCGATGCGCCGTCGAGCGAACCGAAAAACGTGGTTTCCTGCTGTTCACGCTCCCGCCGCTCCTTGGCTTCAGTGTGATCGATGGCCCCTGCGGACATGTCACTGTCAATCGCGAGCTGTTTTCCGGGCATTCCGTCCAGCGCGAAACGTGCGCTGACCTCGGCCATGCGCGCGGCTCCCTTGGTGATGACCATGAAATTCACGATCAGCAGAACCCCGAAGACGACCAGCCCGAGAAAGACACTGCCGCCCATGATGAAATTCGCGAAACCCTCGATCACCTCGCCCGCCGCATCTGTGCCCGTATGCCCCTCGCCGATGATCAGCTTGGTGGAGGAGATATTGAGCGATAGCCGCAGCATGAGCGAGGCCAGAAGGATTGTCGGAAAGGCGGAAAAGTCCAGCGGGCGTTCGATGAAGAGCGTGACCGTGAAAATCAGGATAGCCAGCGCGAAGGATGCGGCGAGCCCCACATCGAGCACCCAGGCAGGGACTGGCAGGATCATCATCGCGATGATGGCCATCAGAGCGAGCGCAAGCAGCACTGTGGGCTGGAAGAGAGCGGAAAGGGTCAGCCGTGCCATGTCTGGGTCTCGGATCCATACGGGCATTTGCAGCCATGCGCCCGGCGATGCCACTCCTTACCTTTCCGGGCATTTTTCAATCCCCGGCAACGGCAGATCGCCTGCAAACGTGAATACAGGGGGTGATGCCCATGCCTGCTCATCTGGTCAGGACAGATGCATGCATGCGCGGAGTTGATAGTGTATTTCATGGCGCGCGCACGGGCCTCTTCATTCAGGATTGCCTTCTGGCGAATAGGCAGGATGCTAGTTTTCCAACCTTTACATTTGGTAAGCGCGGATCTTCTTTGGCGCGGAAGTGGCGAAACCTAAGGCTCTGGATAGCTCGCAAGCAACTCCGATAGCGCGTCGCGGGCGCCACTGCTTGCCTCCAGCAGGGCGCGCGTGGTGGCAAGGGGCGGCGCAACGATATCATCGGCCCTTCCGGGCACCTCAGAGATCACCATCTCCGGGTCCGGTTCGACTTGCCAAGGCTCCGTTCCCATGCTTTCGCTCCAGCGACCGTCCAGCAATGCCGCGACACGCGCTGCATCCTCTGCACCGGCAGATTTGAATAGGGCCACGGCCGCTGCAGGATCGCCAGCGAGCGCAAGCGCGCGCGCGCGCAACAGATCTGCGCGATCACCCTCCAGATCGAGAAGCTCGACAAGCGCTTGCCTCGGCTGACCAAGAACAAGCGCTGTTTCCGCCAGCAACAATCGGCGCGCAAGAGAGGCCGCGCCTTCACCGCCACGCTCCGCGCTGATCAGTGCTGCCGCCTCTTCCGGAAAGCCGAGGCCGAGCATTCTCTCCGCCAGGGCGATCGCAACCGAAGGGTCGGGCTGCTCTGCATGATCGAAGGCACCGGCGAAGATCAGCCGCAGGAAGGTCACGTCATCCGCCTGCCGAGCCAGATAGCCGGCGAGATCCGCTTGCAGCCCTGCCAGCCGATGCGGATCGAGGTCGGGCATTCGGTCGGCATATACCTCATGCGCCTCCTCATGTGCGCCTGAAGCCGCCAGGGCACGTATATGCGCGATATGCAACTCGGGTGCGATCGCCTCGTTGCGCCGCTCGAAGGCAAAGGCACCGACAAGTTGTGCCTGATCATAAGGCACTGCTTCACCCTGCCCTATGCGGCTCTCGATCATCTCGATCAGTGCGATTGCGGAAGCGTTCACATTGCGTTCCACCACAATTTCCAGACGCTCTCTTGCCGGGTCGGTCTCTCCTCTGGCCAGTTCGGTTTGCGCCCTGGAAAGTTCGGCCTCGGCGGATCCCTCACCGTCGCCACGCTCCAGTATGCGCAAAATGCGGGTTGCCATCTCCGGGCGCTGTGCCGCGAGAAGGCGACTCGAGAGGATGGGGCCGTAATACTGACGCAAATGTCCCGGCAGCGCATTGAAACCCATCGTGATGGCATCTTCATCCATCACTGCATTCTGCGGAAGTTTCTCTGACGACAATGTTGACCAGAAAGCGACAACACCATCACAGGCGAGTTGCCCGTCCAGCAGCGAATTCTGCCGCGTAACGCCATGTTCCGCGATATCCGACAGAGCGAACAGCAAATCAACCGACATGTCACCCGACGGGAGGAGTTCGAGAACCTGCCGGGCTTCCGCACCGAAACCGAAAAAGAGATACAGTTTTGCGAGTTGCCGGGCCACCGCCTCGTTCACCTGGTCGAACTCTCCGACCAACCGGGTGTGCAGCTCCCCGATCTGTTGGCCGAACCCGGCATCGGTTCCCCATGCCGAGACATCGACCAGATCATCGGAGAGGCATCCAAGCGCCGTGTCCTGCGCCGATACGATCCGGCCCGCGCCGAGTTGGTCAAGATCAATCCGGCTGTTCACGCGCAGATTGACCGGCGGCTCTGGCACCGTTAGGGCACGACCATCAGGCGTATACCCTGCGACAGGTTGCAGCCGATCCGTACCGGCATCAAGGCTTGGGACAAGCAACCTATGCTGCGGCCGGAGCAGCCCCTGAGAGGTTGCACGGTCGATCTGTTGCAAGAGACGCAGCCGCGTGTTCTCGAGTTGCGCCTTGTCATAGGCTGGATTCTCACCCAATGCCCTTTCCGGAGCGACCGCAGAGGGTATTTCCGCGAAGGGTGTCAGGAGGCCGGTCGCCCGCGAAGGGAGCGGCTCGGGCGCGGCGGAGACGAGTCGCTGACCCATCAGATCCGGTTCATCGGCACGAACAGGCTCGCGCGCGCTTATGTCGAGAACCAGCATCGACCTGCCGAACCAGAATCCGTTTACCGCGCAGTCGCACCCGAATGTCAGTTCGAGGCGCCGCCGCTCGACATTCCACTGCACGTCTGTGAGACGGTCACGCGGGATACGGTCGAAGATCATAGCCGGATCGATGGAGAGCGTGTCACTATCGAGGAGCACATGGGCCCCCCGCTCGGACGGCACGACAGACCAGCCGATCCGCTCAGGCAGGTTCAGTGTCAGCCGGGAGAAATCAGCATGTTCGCCCGAGCGTACCTGAATACCCTGTGCCATGGCGGGAAGCGCAAGGTAGAAAACCGCCAGGATGAGAAGACCCAGCCTGATCATGCAGCATCCTGCCGGACGGATCGCAAGGCTTCTTCAAGCTCATTGAAACTGGGGCGGCAATGTGCCGGCGTGTTCTGGCGCCCCACCTCGATACAGATATTGGTAGCGTGGTTGTGCAGGTTGGCCACGAGCACCTCGCGGATCAGCTGGTAGAAATGCGCATCCTCCTCGACCACCGCCTTGACCTTGCCGGCAAAGGGGCCGACCAGAGTGTAGGACAGGAAGACCCCGAGGAAGGTGCCCACCAGCGCGCCCCCGATCATCTTGCCCAGAATTTCAGGCGGCTGGTCGATGGATGCCATCGTCTTGATCACCCCCAGCACGGCCGCCACAATTCCGAGAGCCGGCAAACCATCCGCCATCGTCTGGAGTGCGTGGCTCGAATGCAGGGCATGTTGCAGATTCGTCTCCATCCGCTTTTCCAGCACTTCCTCGACCTGATGCGGATCATCATAGTTCAGCGACGCCGAGCGCAGCGTGTCACTGATCAGTTCCACCGCTTCGCGATCCGCCT
>SLDH01000307.1 GCA_007125415.1 Roseovarius sp. | reverse complement strand
CTCCAAGGGCACGATCCAGCGCCATACCGAGCCGGGCGAAAGCACCGTGAAGCGGACGATCAGCGATTTCCTGAAAGAGGGCATCCTGATCGAGACCGGACGCCGTCCCTGCAAGAACGGATTCACCGTGATCTATCGGATCGTGCTGGCCCGGGTGATGGCACTGGAATCGATGGCCGAACCCGATGACGGGACGGGGTCCACTGTGGACGGGGTACGGGGTCCACCATGGACCCCAAACCACCCTGAAACCATCCATAAACCACCTACGCGCAAGCGCACGGAGGCAGCGGCGGTTGAGGATGAAAGATTTGAAAAGATCTGGGCGGCCTACCCGAAGGATCGCCAACGCGGGAAGGCGGCATGCCGTGCCCGGATCGCGGAGGCCGTGGATCAGTGAAGACAAAGCAGCTATTCACCGCCGTTATACTCATGAAACAGGTGCTGCGCTTTGAAACAAGGGCGACAATTTGCATTCAGCGCAGGCCGCCATGTTGGCATGTGCACATAGGAATTGTCGACACCCGTAATGATTCGCAACGAAAAGGGTCACAGCAAGCGGAAGACGGCACCAGCTGCTTCTATGTTCATGGCGCGGGAAGGACACCCGCATAGACCGCGAGGCCGGTCACGAAAACAGAAACCACGGTAAAAAGTTGAAAGAGGGCGAAACGTTCCTTCCAGCCGGTACCTTCGCCAGCGCGTTGATGAATTGGTTGAAATAAAGGATGAAGGCCCAGGAGAGGTCAGGCTTGCGGGCGTAGGTGTAGAGCACGGTTGACAGAACCAGCCGCGACGCCACCAGCCAGATCAGAACATTCCAGAAATAGATCGGGTCGATCAAGGTGGCAAAGACTGCAAGCAAGGGGCTGACCATCATCGTCCACATGGCGATCCTCTGGTCGACGATGCACCACCAGATGAAGAAAGGCATCGCACGAGGCCCGAGTGCTATCGCACGCGCGCCGTTTCGCAGCATATTGCCCGACCAGCGGCGGAAGTTCTGCACCATCCGCTCCATCCCCGACCCCTTGATGACCTCGATCGTGTAGACTGTGGCGTCGGGCACATAAGTCATCTTTGCGCGCTTCGAGAGCAGGTGATACCATGTCGACTTGTCGTCGCCTGACAGAAAGCGAAACCGGCCCCAGAGCCAGTGATCCAGATGGTCGGCCTCGATCGTGCGGATGAATTTCTCGTCAACGATGTAGCGGGCACGAAAGACGCTCATGCGGCCCGTGAGGGTCAGCACACGACCGGCAAGAGCATGGCTCTGCATCGCAAGCCGTCGCTGGGCGAAGCGCATTTCCAGCCACGCCCCGATCCAGCGTGGACCATAGCACATGACCTCTTCATCCGTTGTCAGCGCCTGCAGCTCGGGGTCGGCGCCGAACATCGATAGGGTCTTTTCCAGCACATCGCCGCCATAGACGGCGTCACCATCCATGAAGATCACCAGATCATCCGGGTCCACCCCCCGCCGCGACATGCCGCGCAGGATCAGGCCGATGGCCATGCGCTTGCCGGGCTGGTTCTGGCGGACGAATGTCAGGTCCATCAGGCCTGCTGGCAGGTCGGCACCATGGGTCTCCACATAGTCGCGTATCACCAGTTCGTCATAAGCCGAGCCTGTTCCGATCCAAAGTGACGTAGGAATACCTTCGCGGCGCACCTGGCTGAGGATCGAGCCGATGACGGCGCGGGTGATCGCCGGTTCTTCGTAATAGGTGGTCATCTGGATGTGCAGGCGGCGCGGCCGCCAGCCCGACGCCCAGAGCACGCTTGCCGCGCGTCGCATCGGTGGCCAGGTAACGCGGCGGTAGATCTCCGCGCGCACCGCGTGGGTGAACCACCACCCGAAACGCCAGAACCCCAGAGTCCCAAGGGTGATCGTGATGCTGAGCAGGTCCGGCTTGAAAAACCGGTTGGGCATCAGGACCGCCACCCCAAGGATCAGGCCCCAGAGGGCCGCGTAGTTCACAAGGAAAGCCGGCGTCCATTTGGCCAGCCCGCGCGGGGCGGGGCCGCCAAGTTCGCGCAGCCATGAGGTCAGATGCTTTGCAAAGGCGTAATCGCCATGTGGGGCGTCCATATCAGCCCCCTGTTCCGAACCAGCGCGCCAGAAGCCCGCGTTTCACGACCACTTCCGCCGGCGCATTGAAGCGCAGTCTTGCGCGGGTTTCATCTGCATCCAGCCCCACCGCCTCGATGGTCACAATGAGGCCGAAACGGTCCGGCTCGGCGGGGTTCGCGCCGGCCTCTACCGTGGTGACGCGGCCTGCGATCCGGGTTTCCGGATCGCGTCCTGGCAGCCTGATCTCGGCCTGCATGCCCGGCCGGACCGTTCCGGAGACCCGGTCATCGAGCCAGCCGCGAATGACCCTGGGCGCATTCGTCTCGTAGATCGCGAGCGTATCACCCACGCGCATGTATTGGCCGTCCGCCGCCAACCATTCAGCGACAAGACCCCCGGTCGGGGACGGTATCTGCATCGAAGTGCGCTGCTGTCGCAGATTGCGCAAATCCGAGGTTGCGCGGGCCAGATCGGTTTCGAAGCCGCGCAGTTCCTGTTCCAGCCTTGTTCGCTGATCGTTGTAGTCGCCGGGGCGGATCGAAATACCAGCATCGAAACGTGCCATGGCCGCATCGGAGTAAAGCCTTCCGAGCGTCGCGCGAACCTCCTCTCGCATGGATAAGT
>SLDH01000215.1 GCA_007125415.1 Roseovarius sp. | reverse complement strand
TCATCGAATCATTTCCTTTTCCGAGTTTATTTATCAGGATTGGAACAATTTCTGACTAAATCAGTCAATAAAAATCATTTAACGAATTTTTCGAATCTTTCCTGCAAGGTTGGTGGCTGCGAAGAACAAGGTCGCCACGCAGACGATGCTGGGCCCTGCAGGTGTATCGAGGAGCAAAGAAGCCCAGAGCCCGCCGACTGATGAAGAGACCGCAATGGCTACAGCCACTGCCGCCATCCGCTCCGGCGTTTCTGCGAGGGGCCGGGCTGCGGCAGCGGGAATGATCAGCAGCGCAGCGATAAGCAGCACGCCCACCACCTTGATCGCGGCGGCTACTACAAGGGCCAGCGCGAGGGTGAGCACGAGTTTTTCGCGGTCCGGATCGATGCCGATGGAACGGGCCAGATCGGGATTGAGCGTGGCGGTCAGCAGCGCCTGCCAGCGCCAGAGAAGACCTGCCACCACAAGCGCCGACCCGGACCAGATCAGGGCGAGGTCAGTCTTGCCGACAGCCAGAATATCGCCGAAGAGATAGGCCATGAGATCGATCCGCACATGGCTCAGAAACGACACGGACACCAGCCCGATGGCCAGCGCGGAATGCGCCATGACGCCCAGCATCGTGTCCATCGCGTAGCCGCGCCCCGACAATGAGGCCACAACCAGCCCCATGATAAGCGCGACGATCAGCGCACCGGCGAAGACGGCGATACCGAAAGCCAGCGCGAGAGCCACGCCCAGAATGCTGGCATGGGCCGTGGCATCGCCGAAATAGGCCATCCGCCGCCAGACGACAAAACACCCGAGCGGCGCGGCCGCAAATGCCACGCCCAACCCCGCCAGCACCGCACGGACCATGAAATCATCCAGCATTAATCTATCCGATCATTCTGCGTCGACGCGCAGAGCGTCTTCGGCGCAGCCCTGGCCATGATGCTCGTGATCATGGTCGTGATCATGGCGGTAGAGCGCCAATGCACCCCCAGTCCCGGTTCCGAAGATCTCGCGATATTCGGGCGCCGAGGCTACCTGCTCGGGACGGCCTTCGCAGCAGATATGCCCGTTGAGGCAGATCACCCGGTCCGAGGCGCTCATCACGACATGCAGTTCATGGCTCACCATCAGGATCGCACAGCCCAGATCACGCCGCAATTCTTCGATGCGGCGGTAAAAGGCGGCGGACCCCGGCTGATCGAGCCCTTGTGAGGCCTCATCGAGAATCAGCAGGTCGGGCGCGTCGAGAATGGCGCGGGCCAGCAAAACGCGCTGAAACTGGCCTCCTGACAGATCGGTCATCTGCCGGTTCCGGAGATCCGGCAGGCCCGCCTGCGCCAATGCGGCATCCACCGCTCCTTTGCCCTTGCGGCGCGGCAGGTTCATGAAGCGACCCACGGTCATGGGCAGGGTCGGGTCGATCAGCAATCTCTGTGGCACGTAGCCGATCCGCAAACCGGGCGCACGTTCGATCATGCCGCTTGCGTCAACCGCACCGATCAGGGCGCGCAGAAAGGTTGACTTGCCAGACCCGTTTGGCCCCACGATTGTCACGATCTCGCCTGGCGAGATGTGAAAATCGATATGAGTCAGCACCTGCTGCCCGCCGAGGCGCACGCCCAGATCCCTGGTCTCGATCAGTGTCATGCAGCGGGGACTTGGCAGTTCGGGCATAACCCCACCGCCTCGATCACGGCCTGTTCCACCTCGAAGCCGGTTTCGCGCACGGCCCGGCCCATGAGCCCCATGCCGGGTTCGGCCTGGCCTTCTGCAACGGCATCGCAAGCCCGGCAGATGAGAAAGGCCGGGGTATGTGCGCGCCCGGGATCCGCGCAGGCGATGAAGGCGTTGAGCCGTTCGATCCGGTGCGCGAATCCGTGACCCACGAGAAAATCCAGTGCGCGATAGACGACAGGGGGCTGCGAGCCAAGGTTTTCCTGGCGCAGGATGTCGAGGATGTCATACGCGCCCATCGCCCGATGCTCGTGCAGCAAAATCTCCAGCACCCTGCGTCGCGCCGGGGTAAAGCGCAGGCCTGCATCTGCACAGAACCGCTCGACCCTGCGCAGCCCGTGGCGGATGCATTCGGCGTGATCGTGACGCTCGAACCCGAGCAATTCCATGGCCATACCTCCGATTGGCGCTTGATATGTTATATAGTTACAGGTATCAACCCGGTCGAGTTTCCCGGGGAGATAATGATGAACAGATCGTGGCTTATCGCAGCTTGCATGACAATGGTACCCCTGCGCGCCGATGCGCTGGATGTTGTGGCCGATATTGCGCCGGTTCAATCGCTGGTGGCAATGGTCATGGGCGATGTGGCGACACCCAAGGTATTGATCCCACCCTCTGCATCGCCGCATGGCTATGCCATGCGCCCTTCGGAAGCTGCAAGCCTGCAGGACGCACAGCTTGTCTTCTGGATCGGGCCTGACCTGACACCCTGGCTGGAAGCCCCCATTGACAATCTGGCGGGTAATGCGCGGGTCGTGAGCCTGCTCGATCTGGCCGAAACACGCCGCCTTGGGTGGCGGGAAGAGATGGACGGGCATGACCATGGTCACGGCCACGATCATGATGATCACGGCCATGGCGATCATGCGCATGATGGCCAAGAGCATGAGCATGCCGAGGGCCATGATGACCACGGTCACGATCACGAGCATGAGCATGCCGAGGGCCATGATGACCACGGTCACGATCACGAGCAT
>SLDH01000340.1 GCA_007125415.1 Roseovarius sp. | reverse complement strand
CGTCATAGTCGCCGATGACCTCGGCAAGGCGCGCCTTGTCCTTGCCGAGCGTGGGGTCGAAGGTGACGTCGATGCCGCGATCGCGAAAGATCTGCACGGCGGTTTCACTGAGTTTGTCGGAGACGAGTACCTTGGGAGCCATTTTGCGGGTCCTTTGAAGCAGGAGATAAGGGGGAGGGATGCCGGTGGCAACGCAGTGCCGGCCGGCTCAGGCGATTTCGGAGTGAAATGCCCAGTCGATCCAGGGCATGAGCGCCTCGATGTCAGCGGTCTCGACCGTGCCGCCGCACCAGATCCGCAGGCCCGGGGGCGCGTCGCGATAGGCGCCGATATCATGGGCCGCCCCTGCCTTGTCGAGCCTCTGGGCGATGGCCTTGGCGAAGGCGGCGCCATCCTCGATGCGCGGATCGGTGAATTTGAGGCAGACGGAGGTGTTGGAGCGCGTTGCCGGGTCGCTGGCGAGGTTCTCGATCCAGTCGCGGCTGGCGCAGAATTCGGCGATGACCGCGGCATTGGCATCCGCGCGGGCCATGAGCGCGCTCAGCCCGCCGATGGAGCGCGCCCAGTCGAGCGCGAGAAGATAATCCTCCACGGCGAGCATGGATGGCGTGTTGATGGTCTCGCCGCGGAAAATCCCCTCGATGAGCTTGCCGCCCTTGGTGAGGCGGAAGATCTTGGGAAGCGGCCAGGGCGGCGTGTAGCTTTCCAGCCGCTCGACCGCGCGGGGGCTGAGGATGAGCATGCCGTGGGCGGCCTCGCCTCCCAGCACCTTCTGCCAGGAGAAGGTTGTGACATCGAGCTTGTCCCAGGGCAGATCCTGCGCGAAGGCGGCGGAGGTGGCGTCACACAGCGTGAGGCCCGCGCGCGCGTCGGGGATCATGCGGCCATGGGGCATGCGCACGCCCGAGGTGGTGCCGTTCCAGGTAAAGCACACATCACGGTCGTAATCGAGCGCGGTCATGTCGACGATCCCGCCATAGGGTGCCTCATGCACCCGCGCGTCGAGCCTGAGCTGTTTCACGGCATCCGTGACCCAGCCTGCGCCGAAACTCTCCCACGCCACCATCTCCACGGCGCGCGCGCCCAGCATGGTCCACATGGCCATCTCGAAGGCGCCGGTATCGGAGGCCGGCACGATGCCGATGCGGTAATCGTCGGGGACGCCGAGGATCTCGCGCGTGCCGTCAATGGCGGCTTTCAGCCTGGCCTTGCCCACGGCGGCGCGATGACTGCGGCCCAGCGGGGCATCGGCAAGCTTCTTCAGATCGAATGTCGGGGGTTTGGCACAGGGGCCGGAGGAAAAACGCGGATTGGCCGGCCGCGCGCCGGGCTCTTTCATAGCCATTCAAGCTATCCTTCCAGATAAGCGCCTCTCGTTGGGGAGAGGTGTCCCACCGACGCGGTTACCCAGATTTGCGAGAAAAGACAATATACAAAGAGCGGCGCAACCCCGGTTGTGCCGCCATTGGGCACGTACCGGGCAGGTTTATGCTGAACCCGGGGTCGCAGCACAAGGTTGGCGTGATCGGCCGTGAACCCTTCAGCAGATGGCGTTCATTGACGGGTCTCAGCCGGGGCCGATCATGAAACAGGTCATCTGCTTGGCCTGCAAGCGGCGGCAGGCGAGATCAGCGGTGTCGCGCGTGATCCCCATGAAATTCGCATCAAAGCCGCCGGGCCGCTGCACCACCTTGCGCAGTGAGCCGTCAAGCGTGCTCATCTCGTTGAGAGCCACGGTCAACAGCACCTTGCGCGCCTCATACTGGTTCGGATAGCGCCCTACATTGATGCCCCAGTGCCGTCCGCTGGATGTGGACACGCGCGAGACGATCTCGGGTGTGTCGTCGGCCTCCTCCGCCCCGAGCGCCGCGAGAACACCCTCTTCGCTTCGAGATTTCGGGGTGATCGTTGCCGCGGCCAGGACGAGATCATCCGGCCGGGCCTCCGGTGTGACGCTGGGCGGCTCGAGTGCGCTGCCTTGCGCTATGGTGGCCCCTTGCGCTGCGCCCGCCTCATCCGAGAGGTCTGAGGATTTCGCGACGAGGATCGCCTTCTCGATGTCTTCCGCCTTGGCGATCAGCACGGGTACCTCCGCTGCCGGGCGCAGTTGCGGGCGCAAGCTTCTTGTCACGGCAGCGGCATTGGCATGACGCACGGTGCGCCCTTCCCCTCCGGAGCCCATCTTGCCAAGGTAAGGTGGTTTTGTCGGCATCCGGACCGCCACGCGTGTGGGCGCGCGCTGGAAACCCATATCCAGCAGTTCGGCGACCCGTGCATTGCGCGTCGCCACGGATCTTCCACCGAAAACCGTGGCGATGATGCGTTTGCCATTGCGCTCGGCGCTGGCGGTCAGGTTGAAACCCGCGGCACGGGTATAGCCCGTCTTGATACCATCGGCCCCGCGATAGCTTTGCAGCAATTGACGGTTGGTATGCGATACGGTGCTGACGCCCGCGTCGGCCGTGAGACGTGAGAAGAGATTGTAATACTGCGGATAATCATAGAAGAGATGGCGCCCCATGATGGTCATGTCCCGCGCGGTGGAAAGATGTCCGGTCTGGGTGAGGCCATGGGCGTTCAAGAAGGTGGTGCGGCTCATGCCCAGAGCCTTCGCGGTCCGGTTCATCCGGCGGGCAAACTGCTCTTCGGAACCCTCGATCGCCTCGGCCAGCGCTGTGGCCGCGTCATTGGCGGAGCGGACTGCCGCTGCACGG
>SLDH01000024.1 GCA_007125415.1 Roseovarius sp. | reverse complement strand
GCACCACGCGATATGATCGACATCCTGAAAAGCATCAAAGCCGCTGGTGCACTTCATGCCGAGTTTGTGGTTAGATGACACCAGAACCATTCCGGATGCACTCCCCTTGAAAAGGATCCTCGCGAGGGCCTCTATCTCTTCGCCTCATCATTTTCATCGGCATCGACCAACTCCGCCTCGAGAATATCGGCAACATCATCGCCCTTCTCATCCCGTCCGTCATCCAGGGCACCTACGATCAACGGCAGCATCTCCATCCCCGAGGGCGTAGCATTTGCACCCTCGGGCGGCGCAACCCAACTCAGGGTATCGAAGGAATTGCAATTCTTGCAGATCGGCGTCCATTCGGCATGGATGTGATGGCAGCTGTCACAAATCCATTGCGGACCACGCGGCGCGGAAAGCGCACGCGCCAGCCACCCCCGGACTACCGCATCCGATGAACCTTCCCCCCGTTCGATCGCGGCCATGATGGTCAGCACACGGGTGTCGGCGTCGGTTTCAGGCAGATTGCCAAGCGCGCGGCGCGCGGCAGGAAAATCCTCTGCGGCAATCTGCAGCTCTGCCAGCAGCAGTTTCGTTTCGCGATGGTCGGAATTGGACGCGATCAGCTTCGCGAACCGCTTGAGTCGCGCCGGTTTCGTTTCATCCGGCTCGATCTCCGCGAAGGCCGCTGCCAGATCGGGATGCGGTTGCACTGCCCACGCCTTCTTGAGCACGCGTGCCGCGGATCGTTTCGAGCCCTGCGCGATATAGCTGCGCGCGGCCAGCACGGCGGCCGGCACCAGATCGGGAGAAAGCCGGTTTGCCGTGATGGCGGCCTCGCGCCCCTCGCTGCTGTTGCCGCCATCAATCAGATCCTGCGCCTCGGAGAGCGCAAGGACCGCATCCCGGCGCTTGTGCACATCGCGTGGCAATGCGCCATGCCGGAGCTTGGTCCGCAGCGTTTTCCGAGCACCTTTCCAGTCTTCCTTTTCCGCCTGAAGTTGCAAAAGTGTGTCCTGCACCTCCAGATGCGTCGGTTTGAGTGAAAAGGCTGTCTGCGCCAGTTTCAGCGCCGTGTCGGTCTCACCCGCAGCCAGCTTTTGTCTCAGGATGCCACGTACACCGACGAACCGAGTCTTGTCATTGTTCAACAACCTCTTGTACATATCCTCTGCGGTCCGGCGATCACCCTTCATCTCGGCGGCCTGAGCGGTAATCAGGTTGGTCAGCGCAGGGCGTCTGAGATATCTATCCGCCTTTCGCGCCTTGGCCATGGCAACATCACCTTCACCCGAAGCCAGGGCGATCATCCCTTCGGACAAAGCCCGATACCCTTTTTCCTGACGATTTCGCGCAAAGAACCTCGAAAGCGCCGTCTCATCACCATTGATGAAGCGAAGGGTGGCCACCATAAATGCCGCCAGCTTCATCAGGAGCCAGACGGCAAGAATGAGCAAAATGAACGCAATCGCCGTATTCAGAGGCGTCAGATTGAATTCCTGTCCGCCCATCTGGATAAGTACCCCGCCATCCATTTCGAGCAGGTGCCCAGCCGCGAAGGCAGTAGCCGCAACAAGCGCGATGAAAACAACAATCTTGGTGATCGACCAAAGCATATTCGCGCCCTCTTGCGTCTCAGTTCAGTTCTTCGTCCAGTGCCTCGGCTGCGGCAAGCGCATCCAGCCGCTGATTGGCCTTCGCCACCCAATCGGTCAATGGCGCGCGTCCCGGATCGGGCAGGTCATCGATTTCTCTCAATGCATCTGCCAGCCGGTTCGCACGGATCGCCGCTTCGGCTCGAGACAGGATCGCATCCGCATCACTGCCCTCTCTCGGCTCGAGCGATCTGGCCCCGAGCTGACTCCGGAGAAAATCACCGAAGCCAACGGCCTCGCCTTCCGCAGCCACCGCCTGACGCGATGCGGTCAACGCCGCCCGCGCGGCGGCCGGGAATTCCGCCTGCAGGTCTGACAGTGTGGATACGCCATCCACTGCCACATCCGACAGGGCACTCGGAACGCTTGCACCAACAGATTGAAGCTCGGACAACGCATCTTCAAAACCGGTGCCCGCATCAAGTGCGGCCCGGATCCGCGACATGGCCGCGCGCTTGAGCGCTGACTGTGCAATGGCTTCGGCGCTGCCTTCCATGCGCGCCGCCTCGGCGGTCATGGCTTCGATTTCGGCGCGTTGGGTCGACATCGCCTCCTGCAAGGCCTCTAGCTCTCGCTCGTAGGCCGCCAGCGCCGCCTCCGGCACTCCTTCGCTAGCGGGCCGCCTTTCGAGCTCCTCGAGGCGCGTATCGAACGCAGCGATCTGATCATCGATCGAGCCCAGACGTTTGGAAAGATCGTCCAGCGCATCCGTCAATCGCGATTGTGCCGCTTCGAGGCCTGAAAGGCCGGCCGAGGGCGGGCGCGACTGAATTTCTTCGGACAAGGCGGTGATCTGCGCTGACTGTGCCGCGATCCGGTCAGAGAGTTCCTGCTCCAGGGCGCTCAGATCTGCGCCAGTCAAGTCTGCATCGCCCCCACCATTTTGGCCATAAAACGCAGCACCATAACCAACGCCACCGGCCAGAAGCCCGCCAAGCAGAAGCGGAATGAAACTGATGGGGCGTTCGATCACCTGTTCCCGGACGATCGTCTGACGCTCAGGCTCAGGCTCAGGCTCAGGCTCAGGCTCAGGCTCAGGCTCAGGCTCAGGCTCAGGCTCAGGCTCAGGCTCAGGCTCAGGCTCAGGCTCAGGCTCAG
>SLDH01000131.1 GCA_007125415.1 Roseovarius sp. | reverse complement strand
TTCGACGCGCAAGAATACAAGACCCGTCAATCTCGTGCCACCTCCGCCGTGCAGGCGGCTGGTCTTGATGCGCTGATCATGTTCGCTCCCGAAAGCCATTACTGGATCTCCGGATATGACACTTTCGGGTTTGCCATGTTTCAAGCCATGGTTCTGACAGCGGCGGGTGATCTGCACCTGCTTACCCGGATGCCCGATTTGCGCCAGGCTCGGCACACGTCCACACTTGCCGACCGGCAGATTCACATATGGCCGGAACATCAGGGTTCGGATCCGATCCAGCACCTTCGCGCTCTGCTGCACGATCTTGGCGTGGCGCGGGGCCGGCTGGGGTTTGAGTCAGACACTGCCGGACTGACCGACCGCATGGGCCAGGCCCTGCGGGCAGCGCTGCCCCGACTTGCGGATCACTCGGATCTCATCCGCGCCCTGCGCAGGGTCAAGTCACCGGCCGAGATCGCCATGCACCGCCATGCGGCCGCACTCAGCGATGACGCGATGGAGGCAGGCCTCGCCGCCACACATGCCCATGCGTTCGAGGGCGACATCCTGGCCGCCATGCAGGGAGCCGTTCTCCGTGGCGGGGGCGATTACGCGGGCAACGAGTTCATTCTCGGCTCCGGCCCCGCCGCCCTCTTGTGCCGGTCCCATTCCGGGCGGCGACATCTGGACGCGCAGGATCAGATGACATGGGAATGGTCCGGAGCTTATGCCCGCTACCACGCGGCGATGATGCGAACCGTGGTGATCGGCACAGCCACTGACAGCCAGCGCCGCATGTTCGATGCGGCCCTTGCGGCGCTAGAGGCCTGCGAGGCGGCCATCCGCCCCGGCGATCCGATGGGGCATGTCTACGCGGCCCATGCGCGCAGCTTTGATGCGCATGGCTATTCCCATGCGCGGCTGCAAGCCTGTGGCTATGGCATGGGAGCCGTCTATGCGCCGATCTGGGTGGATTTCCCGATGTTCTACGAGGGCAATCCGATGCTGATGCAGGCAGGCCAGGTGTTTTTCCTGCACATGATCCTGATGGACAGCGCGGCAGGGCTGGCCATGTGTCTGGGCCACAGCGTTCTGGTCATCGAAGGAGGGATTGAACGCCTTTCGCGCCACACCCCGGAAATGCTGATCCGCTAGACAGATCGGCGCATCACCGGCGGATCGTGCTTGCCCCCGCCGGGCGGCAACACCATATTCCTCCCATGCTCAAGGTCATGCCCATTCTGCTTGCCGTCCTCTACGGTGTCGTGATGTACCAGTTCTCGGCCTGGCGCACCAAATCCGACCTGGACCGGCAATCCACCGAACTGGCCGATCCGATGCTCAAGGTGATGACGGACAAGCTCGCCCGGGCGCTCGATGTGCCGCGCGTGCGCGTTCATATCTACGAGGTCGATCCGGTGAACGGGCTGGCCGCGCCGGATGGGCGCATCTTCATCACCCGCGGTTTCTACCGCAAGTTCCAGCAAGGCGAGGTTTCAGCGGATGAGATGGCCTCGGTCATTGCACATGAGCTGGGCCATGTGGCGCTTGGCCATTCGCGCCGCCGGATGATCGACTTTTCGAGCCAGAACGCTTTGCGCACGGCGCTTGCCATGGTGCTGAGCCGGATCATCCCGGGTGTCGGCGTGATCATTGCCAATGCCTTCGCCTCGCTTCTCGCCGCGCGGCTTTCACGCGGGGACGAATACGAGGCAGATGCCTATGCCGCAGCATTGCTTACCAAGGCGGGGATCGGGGTGGATGCACAGATTTCGCTCTTTGAAAAACTCGAAGCGCTGACCAATGCGCGCGGCGGCGCGATGCCCGCCTGGCTCATGAGCCATCCCAAGACGAAAGACCGGATTGCCGCCATCCGCCAGTTGGAAGCGGGCTGGCAAGGCGAAGGTTGAGGGGCCGGTCGGTCGCATGCACAGAACGGCTTTCTGGTTTCTTCTTGGCAAAATAGCCGATCCCACTGGTGAAACGGCACTGACCTTCGGTACAGATCACCGCGCAGTGCCGCCCCGTCAGTTGCGCAAGGCCCTGCCCAGCCTGGGCAGACGCGCCTTCTTCATCAGTGCGCGAAGCTCCCACTGCCGGTCCGAAAGGCTGTTGGCCTTGTCAAGCACCCCCGCCGCAACAGCGGCCACCAGGTCGTGCTGCGCCTCCCACACGGAATGCAGGAACGTATCCGGGTCGGCGCGGCTCAGGCCTTCCCCGGCCAGCAGATGCCGTGGAAAATCCTTCGCATTGAGCGTCAGGATGAGATCGGCCGAGCCCGCGATGGCCGCCGCCAGCACATGCACATCCCCCGCATCCGGCAGCCAGAGCCGCGCCTCGAGAGACGGCGGGTATTGCTGCTCGGCCCGCGGCCATCGCACCGCCAGCACGGCGGCTTCCGCCTCCGACTGTGCCGCAGCTTCCGGCCCCAGCTTGCGCGCGGCGTGCTGCCATTCCGCGATGATCCGCGCGGACCATAGCGGCTCGAAAACGCCCGCCCCGGCCACGCCCAGCAGCATCTCGCGCATGACCGTGGGATAAAGCACACAAGTGTCGAGCAGCACCTTCACAGCCGAAAGAACAGGGCCTTGAGATAGCCCGTCTCCGCCAGGTGGGGGTGGAGCGGATGATCAGGGCCGGCAAAGCCTGTGTGAATGATCTCTCCGCACCGCCGCGCGCGCCCGATCCCCCTTGTCGATGCGCTGCGAAACGCGGCGAGATCGGCGGCATGGGAGCACGAGCAGAGCCCCAGAAAGCCGCCCTCGGCCACAAGCGCCGCTGCCAGCCGCGCCACCCGCTCATAGGCGCGCAGCCCCGCCTCCTGCGCCTTGCGCGAGGGTGCAAAAGCTGGTGGATCGCAGATCACCACATCGAATCGCGCACCTTCGTCGGCCAGCGCCGCCATGATGTCGAAAGCATCTCCCATCCGAGATGCGAAACGGTCGGCCACGCCTGTTTTCGCCGCCCCCCGTTGTGCAAGATCAAGGGCCGCCGCCGACCCATCGACCGCAAGCGCCGCATCTGCCCCGTTTGCCAGCGCCGCCAATGAAAAGCCGCCTACATGCGCAAACACATCGAGGACCCGCGCGCCCTGCGCAAGCCGGGCTGCAAAGGCGTGATTGGGCCGTTGATCATAGTAGATCCCGGTTTTCTGACCTGCAGTGAGATCGGCCATGTAGCGCGCGCCATTCATCGGCACAGCGACAGGATCATCGGGGGCCGCCCCCGCGAGCACGGTGCTCATGTCGTCCAGGCCTTCGAGCCCGCGCACCCGGCCCGCCGCGTTCTTCAGAACTGTTTTCGTGCCCGTCACCCGCTGCGCCGCCGCCGACAGCGCGGGCAACATCCGCTCGGCCCAGGCGGCATTGGGTTGAATCACAAGCGTGTCGCCGAACCGGTCGATGATAACGCCCGGAAGACCATCCGCCTCGGCATGGACCAGCCTGTAGAATGGCGCATCGTAGAGTCACTCGCGCAGATGACGTGCGCGGGCAAGGCGGTACTCAAGCCACGGCGCATCGATCGCCGCGGTCACATTCCGCTCGAGCACCCGCGCGAAAATGCGCGATAGTGGGTTCACAGCCACAAGCGCCAGCGGGTTGCGCTCGGCATCCTCGAGCACGGCGATGCTGCCAGGAGGCAGCGCTTTCGTGCGCCGGTCCGTCACCACCTCATTGTCATAGACCCAGGGCGCGCCATGGCGGATCGCACGGGCATTGGCCTTCGGCCGCAGGCGCAGAACGGGAAAAGGAGGCGGCGTCATGCCACCTCCTTTAAGCGGTTTGCCTTCGCCGGGAAAGCTCAGAGTTGATTGAGCGCGCCGACAAGGCCCAGACCAGCGGTAGAAGTGGAGCCGGGGGCCAGCAATTCGTGCTGGATCACCGATGCAAGACGCTGGGTGATACGGAATTTCTGCGTCTCGCCGCGGGCTTCGGCCTCCATCGCCGTGCGGCCGCCATAGGCCCGGAAATCGGCCTTGACGAGGCGCGGCTCGGTCAGGGCACGCCCGGTCTGCGGGTCTTGCAAGGTAAGCAAGAACTGCACCGCATGCACCCCGCCGACCGTATAGCGCGCCTTCTCGCTGAGCGCGTGAAACCGTGTCACTTCCACATGCAGGCGGACCGGGATCTCCCCCTGGGGCAGCCCGGCCAGGCCCTGCTCCATACCCGCCTCGAAAATCGCCTTGACCTGCTCATGGCGGTCACCGGCCGGGTCCTCACGCCAGACGATGTCACCACCGGGGTAGAAAAGATTGGCCTCCGACACGCGCAGCGCCCGCGGCACCTCGACCACAAGGCCGGTCACGTTCAGCGTGGGCGCGGCCGTTTCGGTGCCGAGCGTGGGCGCGCTCACATTGTCGATCATCACCGACCGGCTGACGGTTTCGGGGGTGGCGCAAGCCGCAACGCCGGTAAAGAGCGCAAGAGCGGCAAGAAGGCGGATCGGTTTCATACTGTCCTCCATGGGGTGGATCCCGTTGATTTGAGAACAATCTGCCAAGCAAATGGGGCAGGATTGGGACAGTTTGAGCGCAATAGAAGGACTGTTTCGTGTCCGTGAACAGTCATGAAACCTGTCTCGCAGCGATCCGACGCAACCGTTGCCTGCGCCGATCCATCTTAAAAAGGCTGCTGAAAAAGTACCTCACTCCTTCCTCCAAGCGCCTTGAGCCGGAAAACTGTTCCGCGCCACGCTGGCCCGATGGCCTCGCCCGGGCGACCAGCCCGGGCGGCGGCAAGGAGGATCAGAAAACTGCCGGGAGGCAGTTTTCCCGACGAACGCCCTCCCCCGTCAAACCGCAGGTTTGCCTTCGGCAAAACGGAGAGGGCGCATTGCGACGCTGCAAGAAGCACAACGGTCAGAGCGACTTGGCTGGCATAAAGCACAGTCGCCCCGGCGGACCAAAGCGCCACCCAGGGTCGGGCGTGTCCCTTTGCGCATCGACCCGGCCATGGGAGAAAAACAGTTTCCCTTCAAGGTTCCAGTCGATTCCCTTTTTCAGCAACCTTCTTAATCCGGGTCTCTTGACCGGCTTCGCCAGCCGCCGCGACGTCTGGGCGCTTGCGCCGTCTCCAGCCCTTCGCTCAGCACCTCCGTCATCGGATGCCCGGGATGAGCCTGTCCGTAGCGCTCCAGCATCGCCTCGATCGCGGCGCGCACCTGTTGCCCGTCGGGCAGCGACAGGGCCCAGTCGAGAAAGACCGACCGGCAATCGCTCTTGGTGATCCCTTCGATCCGGTAGCTCTCGTAGATAAGGTTCTTGTGGTCCAGCGGATCACGTTGCATCGCCCTTGTCCTTTCCATAGCCTGCCAGCACCGCATCGATGACCCCGGCGGCCTGCCCTGTCACCTCCTTGAGCCGCGTGATCAGCGCAGGCACCGATTCAGCGCCGGCTTCGCGCAGCAGGAACGCTGCACCGGCCTTGCCCAGCGTCTCGGGCGAGAGGGGTTTCTCGCTCAGAAGCCGCGCGGCCTGCAATATCTGCCAGCAAAGCGCATGGGCCGCCCCGAGCGCGCTTCTGTCTGCGTCATTCAGCCATCCGATATCGACACCGGCCTGAAGGCCCTGCGCCGTGCCACCGGAATGCGCACCCGCCAGAAGGCACCCCGCCTGTGCGATCAACTCCACCTCCTGCAGCCGGCCGGGCCCGATCTTGCCATCAAGCAGGCCATCGGGCGCCTTGGCCGCCGCCACCCGGGCACGCATCGCCGCCACTTCCTCCAGCACCGATTCGAGCGGGCGCGAGCGGCTCAGAAGAGTGTTGCGAAAGGCCTCCACATCCTCCGCCAGATCCTGCTGTCCGGTCACCACCCGCGCACGGGTCAGCGCCAGATGCTCCCAGAGCCAGGCCTGATTCTCCTGATATTCGCGGAATGCCTGCAGGCTTGTCGCCACCGGGCCCTGATTGCCCGAAGGGCGCAGGCGCATGTCCACCTCATAGAGCCGCCCTTCCGCCATGGGCGCGGTCAGCGCGGTGATCATCGCCTGTGTCAGCCGTGCGAAATAGGGCCGCGTTGCCAGCGGGCGCGGCCCGTCCGAGCCTTCGGCCCCATCCGCATCATAGATCAGGATCAGGTCGAGATCCGAAAGCGCGTTCAGACGCTCGGCCCCCAGCGAACCCATGCCGAGGATCACCGCTCCGCGCCCCGGCGGCGGCCCGTGTTTACGTGCGAATTGCGCCACCACCTCGGGCCAGATCGCGCCGATCACGGCACTGGCCAGATCCGCATAATGCTGGCCCGCCTCATCCGGCCCGATGAGGCCGCGCAGATGATGTACGCCCACCCGGAAATGCCACTCCTTGCACCAGCGCCGCGCCGTGTCGAGCTTGCGTTCGTAGTCGGGCTCAATGGCGAGCTTTGCGGCCAAGCCCTGCTCCAGCGCCGAGCGGCCCGGCCATGGCGCGAAGAAATCGCCGGCGATCACCGCATCGAACACATCCGCATTGCGCGACAGATGCGCCGCCAGCGCCGGTGACGTGCCGACAATATCGACCAGCAGGTCGATCAGTTGCGGATTGGCCTCGAAAAGCGACAGAACCTGCACTCCGGCAGGCAGGCCGGCCAGAAAACCGTCAAAGGCCAGCAAGGCCTCCTGAGGATTCGAGGCCCGCGCCAGACGCGCCATAAGATCGGGGCGCAACCGGTTGAAGATCTCCCCGGCGCGTTGCGTGCGCAGCGCCGGATAGCTGCGCCAGCGCGCCATCACCTCGGTGTCGAACTCCACGGCGCTGACTTCTTCAGGTGCCGCACCGGGCACCGCTGTAGCTGGCTTGGCAGATGCCTTGCCCGTCGCATCTCCGGCAAAGAACGCCTCGATGATTTGGTCCACCTCTTCCAACCGCGCGTGCACATCGCGCTCAAATGCTGCGCGCTCCATGCCCATGAAGGCTGACAGACGGTCAAATTCCTCCGTGCTTGTGGGCAGGCTGTGAGTCTGGGCGTCGCGCAGCATCTGCAACCGGTGCTCCACCTCGCGATGCTGGCGGTAGCGCGCGACGAGTATCGCTGCCACATCCTTCGGCACCCAGTCCTTGGCCGCGAGCACCTCGAGCCCCTCCACCGTGCCGCGCACCCGCAAATCGGGATCGCGCCCGCCGGCAATGATCTGACGGGTCTGGGTGAAGAATTCGATCTCGCGGATACCGCCGCGCCCCAACTTCATGTTGTGGCCCGGCAGGCTCAACTCGCCATGAAGCCCCTTATGCGCACGGATACGCAGGCGCATGTTATGCGCGTCCTCGATGGCGGCGAAATCCAGATGCTTGCGCCACACGAAGGGGCGCAGATGTGCAAGGAAGCGCGCGCCCGCGGTCTCATCTCCCGCGCAGGCCCGCGCCTTGATATAGGCAGCGCGCTCCCATGTGCGCCCGAGGCTTTCGTAATAGCTCTCGGCGGCTGCCATGCTCAGGCAGACCGGTGTGACCGACGGATCGGGACGCAGCCGCAGGTCGGTGCGAAACACATAGCCTTCCCCCGTCCGGTCGCTCAGCATGGCGCACATCTTGCGCGTGGCCCGTACGAAGGCGCTGCGCGCTGCATGCGCCTCAAGCGGCTCGAAGCGCGTTTCATCAAAAAGGCAGATCAGATCCACATCTGAGCTGTAGTTGAGTTCATGCGCACCCATCTTGCCCATCGCCAGCGCGACGAAACCCGCCGCATCGGCCAGATCATCCTCGGTCATGCCGGGCAGCCTGCCACGCCTGATCTCGGGCTGAAGCGCCGCCTTGATAGCCAGATCGCAGGCCCTGTCCGCCAGCCGGGTCAAGGTTTCGGTGACCGTCTCCAATGGCCAGACCCCCGCAAGATCGGCGAGCCCCGTGAGCAGCGCAACTCGCCGCTTCGTCTGCCGCAGCGCGCTGCCAAGGCCGTCGGGCGGGGTCTCGCTCAGCGCCTTCATGAGCGCCTCGGTCGCCACTTCAGGAGCGTCGAGCGCCCCGGGCAACCAGTCTCGTTCCGTCTCGGCCAGAGACTTGAGATAGGGGCTGCACCCTCCTGCTCCTTCGATCACCTCCGCCATATCCGCCGCCAGACCGGGGAAGAGCGCGCGGGCCTCACGGCCCTGTTCGGGGTCGAAGGGGCGCGGGCTGCGGGTGATGCGTGATACGAAATCCATGGCGCGAAGATGCGGCGGCGCGCGGCCAGCGTCAATCGCCTCCGGACCCGTTCGCACGCTTGACGCCGCGCCACGGCGTTGCCACAAGCCTGCACAGCACCAGCCCGGAGCCGGCCCATGTCCAGAAGCCTCAAACGTGTCATCGCCGCGCTGCAAGCCGCCGGGGTCGAGACTCTGCCACGCGAGATCGGACAGGCCACAACCGCGCAGATGGCCGCCGACCTTCTGAACTGTCATCTAGACCAGATCGCCAAATCCATCATCTTTCGCGGCGAGCGGAGCGGCAAGGCGCTGCTCTTCGTCACCGCAGGCGGCAATCAGGTGGCGCCTGACAAGGCCGCAGCACTGGCCGGCGAGCCCCTGGGCAAGGCCGATGCGGCATTGATACGTGCCCAGACGGGCTTTGCGATCGGTGGTGTGGCGCCCATAGGGCACCTCACACCGCCGCGGGCCTGGTTCGACCCGCGTCTTTGCGATTTCAGCGAGGTCTGGGCCGCAGCCGGCACGCCGCGCCATCTTTTCGGCCTCGACCCACAGGAGCTATTGCGGCTCAGCAAGGCGCAACCGGCTGATTTTGTCGTGGCCAGGGAAGGGCTCTCGGCATGAATGACCCAAGCTGGCATATTCCGGACCCCGATCTTCAACCGGAATTCTATGCTGACGTGCCGCTCAAAAGGCTTCTGGCATGGGTTGTCGATGTGGTGATCGTGTTCGCGGGCGCCATACTCGTGCTGCCCTTCACGGCCTTTACCGGGCTGTTTTTCTTCCCCCTTCTGATGCTTGCGCTGGGTTTTGCCTACCGTGTCATCACCATCACCCGCGGATCGGCCACCTGGGGCATGCGCCTCATGGCCATCGAGTTCCGCACCGTGACGGGCAGCCGCTTCGACAGCACAACGGCCTTTGCCCATACCGGCCTTTTCACGCTGGCCTGTCTGATCTCGCCGCTGCAACTGCTGTCGATCATTCTGATCGCCATTGACAAACGGGCCCAGGGCCTGCCCGACCGAATGCTCGGAACGGTCGTGCTGAACCGCCGCGCGGGGCAATGACGCAGCAGGATAATCGACACTTGGCGCTGGCGGGGATCATTGCTATCGTCCGCCTGAAGATTGTGACCAAGACCGACCATGCGCCATACACTTCCCATCGCGCCCCAGTTCTATGTGACGGCCCCGCAGACCTGCCCCTATCTCGAGGGCCGGATGGAGCGAAAGCTGTTTACCGCCCTGCAGGGCGAGGGGGCGCAAAGGCTCAATGACAGCCTGTCCAAGCAGGGCTTCCGCCGCTCACAGAATGTTCTTTACCGCCCCTCCTGCGCCGATTGCGCGGCATGTCTTTCAGCGCGCATCAATGTGGCCGATTTCAAGCCGTCTAAAGGCCAGAAACGCGTGCGCCGCCGCAATGCCGGGCTGGAGCGGCGCGCGACATCGCCCTGGGCCACCGAAGAGCAATTTGCGCTTTTCCGACGCTACCTGCTGAGCCGCCATGCCACCGGCGGCATGGCCGACATGGACGCTTTCGAGTTCGCCGCGATGATCGAGGAAACACCCATCCGAACCCGTGTCGTGGAATATTCCGACAGGGAGACGAAGGATCTGATCGCTGTTTGCCTCACGGATATTCTCGATGACGGGGTTTCGATGGTTTATTCCTTCTATGAACCCGATCGGCCGAGCGCCTCGCTGGGCACCTATATCATCCTCGACCACGTGGAGATCGCCCGCGAGGCGGGACTGCCTTACGTCTATCTTGGCTATTGGGTGCCCGGCAGCGACAAGATGGGATACAAATCCGCGTTTTCGGGGCTGGAAGTCTATAGCGGCGGAGAATGGCGCACATTGGGCGATCCGTCGGAGTATGACAATCGACTGCACCCGCTGAGCAATGATCCGATCGCCGAACAGGTGGCCGATATTTCGCTGCCCGATGGTCAACCACTGCGCCCGAAGCGCGGCTGAGCCATGTTGCACCCTATCGGGTAGAACTCTTCTCGATGACCCGGCAGGCGCACTCGACGTGCCAATTCAGTCTAACGTTAATTTTCAGTCACTCAGCCCGTTGATGGCATTCGGGTGCAAAGGCGCTTTCCGAGCCAGGCGCTTGTCTCCATGATCTGCACACTCATGTCGCTGAGGGGCAAATCTCGTCGCGAGGATATGCGTCTTCCCTGCCGAATCTGACTAGTCTTCGACGTGAAAGCTAGGAGACATTGCCATGCAGGCCCTTACAGATCTGTCCAACGTCCGCACAGCCGTCGAAACCGCCAACGGGCTTCCGAACGCGCATTATATCGACCCTCAGGTTTTCGAGGAGGAAAAACACGCGCTGCTCTTTTCGCAATGGGCGGGGCTCGCGGTTGCGGCGGATGTGCCCGAGCCGGGAGATGCGAAACCGCTGGAATTTCTGGGGATGCCGCTTCTGCTCCTGCGCGACACCGAGGGGCAGG
>SLDH01000326.1 GCA_007125415.1 Roseovarius sp. | reverse complement strand
TGGCGGCAACGCTGCTGATGCTGTTTCTGGGCCGGATCATGGGGGCCACGGGCGTGCTGGCCGGGCTGGTGCAGCCCGCCTCGGGCGAGGATTTCACCTGGCGCGCGGCCCTGCTGGCCGGAATGGTTTCAGGCCCGGTGGCGGTTCTCGCATTGACGGGCCAGATGCCCGCCGTGGAGGTGCCTGTCTCGCTGCCGATGCTGGTGCTGGGCGGGTTCATCGTGGGGCTCGGGGTGACATTCGGCTCGGGCTGCACCTCGGGGCACGGTGTCTGCGGGATGGCGCGGCTCAGCCTGCGCTCGGTCGCGGCCACGGTAACGTTCATGGTTTTCACATTCGCGACGGTCTATCTCATCCGTCACGTGATCGGAGGGTAGTGCGATGCGTATTCTTGCCGCCTACATCGTCGGGCTGCTGTTCGGCCTCGGCATCGCCATCTCGGGCATGATCAATCCGGCCAAGGTGATCAACTTCTTTGATATCGCGGGCACCTGGGATCCGTCCCTGATCTTCGTGATGGGGGGCGCGCTGGTGACGACCTTCATCGGCTACCGGCTCGTTTTCGGACGCGCAAGGCCGCTGATTGGTGAAACCTTCGCGGCACCCGCAAGCCGCCAGATCGACGCGCGCCTCATCGGAGGCTCGGCGCTTTTCGGGATCGGATGGGGCATTGCGGGGTTCTGCCCGGGCGGCGCGCTGCCTGCGCTCGGCACCGGTCGTTGGGAGGTCTTTGCCTTCACCGCCGCGCTCATCGCCGGAATACTGATCGCCCGGCGCACCCAGAACACGACCGCCCGCGGCAGCCGCGCCGGGGCCTGAGACACGCTCAACTGGAGGGAAAAGATGACAGATTATCCGGTCAACATGGATGTGCATCCAGAGGTGCAGTCCTTCTTTGACGAGGCCACCAATACCATCAGCTATATCGTGAAGGATCCCGGCTCCAACGCCTGCGCGATCATCGACAGCGTGATGGATATCGACTACGCCGCCGGGCGGATCACCTATGAGCAGGCCGATGCCCTGATCGCGGCGGTCGAGGCGCAGGGGCTGCGCCTCGAGTGGATCATCGAAACCCATGTGCACGCCGATCACCTCTCGGCCGCGCCCTATATCCAGCAGAAGCTGGGCGGCAAGATCGGCATCGGCGCCAAGATCATGGTGGTGCAGGACACGTTCGGCAAGGTCTTCAACGAAGGCACCGAGTTTCAGCGCGATGGCAGCCAGTTCGATGCGCTCTTCGAGGATGGTGACACCTACATGATCGGCGGCATGGCCTGTTTTGCCATCTATACGCCCGGCCACACGCCGGCCTGCATGGTGCATGTGATGGGCGATGCCGCCTTCGTGGGCGATACGCTTTTCATGCCCGATGGCGGCTCGGCGCGAGCCGATTTCCCGGGTGGCGATGCGGGCGCGCTTTACGACAGCATCCAGAAAGTGCTGGCGTTGCCGGATGAGATGCGCCTCTTCATGTGCCATGATTACGGCCCCAATGGCCGCGATATCCAGTGGGAAACCACCGTGGCCGACGAAAAGGCGCATAATATCCATGTGGGGGGCGGCAAGACGAAGGAAGAATTCGTCAAGTTCCGCACCGAGCGTGATGCGCAACTGGCCATGCCCCGGCTGATCATCCCGTCGCTGCAGGTGAACATGCGCGCCGGTGCCGTGCCCACGGACAAGGATGGCAGGCCGATGCTGAAAGTGCCGGTCAACACGCTGTAACCCGCGCGGATCGCAGTGAGAGAGCAGTGAGAGTGCGCAAGGAAAACCCGGCAGGCGCTTGGCAGCGCCGGCTCGAGAGATGCCCTGATCATGGATAGACTTCGCCGCCATGTGCCCATGCTCGACTGGGGGCGCAGCTATTCGCGCGGCGCTCTGTCGAACGACCTTGTTGCGGCGCTGATCGTCACGATCATGCTGATCCCGCAATCGCTGGCCTATGCGCTGCTGGCCGGTCTGCCGCCCGAGGCGGGACTTTACGCGTCGATCGTGCCCATCCTGCTCTATGCCATCTTCGGCACCAGCCGGACGCTGGCGGTGGGGCCTGTTGCGGTGGTCTCCTTGCTGACGGCCTCGGCCATCGGGCAGGTGGCCGAGCAGGGCACGGCGGGCTATGCGGTGGCCGCGCTCACGCTTGCGCTGCTCTCGGGCGGGATCCTGCTGCTGATGGGTGTGCTGCGGCTTGGCTTTCTGGCCAATTTCCTGAGCCATCCGGTGATTGCGGGCTTCATCACCGCCAGCGGCATTCTCATCGCCATCAGCCAGATGAAACATATCTTCGGTGTAAGCGCCGGGGGACAGACCCTGCCGGAAATGGTAGTATCGCTGGTCGCGAACCTGCCGCAGACCAACTGGATCACGCTGGCGCTCGGTGTCTTTGCCACCGGCTTTCTCTTCGCTGCGCGCAAATATCTAAAGCCCGGCCTGCGCCGCATCGGCGCGCCGCCCTTTCTGGCCGATATCCTGACCAAGGCCGGCCCGGTTTTCGCCGTGGTGGCCACGACTTTGGCTGTCTGGCAGTTCGATCTGGCCCGACTGGGGGTGAATATCGTGGGAGAGGTGCCGCAAAGCCTGCCGCCGCTCACGCTGCCCGGCTTCGCGCCCGATCTTCTGGCCGCCTTGCTGGTGCCGGCGCTGCTCATTTCGATCATCGGCTTTGTCGAAAGCATGTCGATCGCGCAGACGCTGGCCGCCAAGAAGCGCCAGCGCATCGACCCCGATCAGGAACTGATCGGGCTGGGGACGGCCAATATCGGTGCGGCCTTCACCGGGGGCTTTCCGGTCACCGGCGGGTTTGCGCGGTCGGTGGTGAATTACGATGCCGGGGCGGAAACCCCTGCCGCCGGTGCCTTTACGGCCATCGCGCTTGCCATTGCCGCGCTCACCCTCACGCCGCTTGTCCATTACCTGCCCAATGCGACATTGGCAGCGACGATCATCGTGGCAGTGCTCAGCCTTGTCGATCTGTCGATCCTGCAGCGCACCTGGGCCTATTCACGCGCGGATTTCGCCGCCGTGGCGGTGACCATTCTGGTCACGCTGGGGCTTGGTGTGGAACTGGGCGTGGCCTCCGGGGTGATCCTCTCGGTGCTCTTGCATCTCTACAAGACATCGCGCCCCCATGTGGCCGAGGTGGGGCTGGTGCCGGGCACCGAGCATTTCCGCAATATCCATCGCCACAAGGTGGAAACGGATCCGACATTGGTGACCCTGCGGGTGGATGAGAGCCTCTATTTCGTCAATGCGCGCTATCTTGAAGATCTCATTCAGCGGCGGGTGACGGAAGGCTGCACGATCCGCAACGTTGTGCTGCAGTTCTCGGCGGTGAACGCGGTGGATTACTCGGCGCTCGAAAGCCTCGAGGCGATCAACCAGCGCCTGAAGGATATGGGCGTGGGGCTGCACCTTTCGGAGGTGAAGGGCCCGGTGATGGACCGGCTTGAGCGGGGGCATCTGTTGGAGGTGCTCAATGGCCGTGTCTTCCTGTCCCAGTTCGATGCATGGCAGGCGCTGACCGAGCAGACTGCTGAAAAATGATCAGCGGTGGCAAAAGTGAGGGAAAATGCTCTTCTCCCTCCGTTTCAACAGCAAGTGGAGGGTGGCGCCCTCCCGGGGGGAGGGTCGGGCGCCGCCCGGGCTGGCCGCCCGGGCGAAACCATGGGTCAAGCGTGGCGCGGAACGGCTTTCCGGCTCAACGCGCTTGGAGACAGGAGTGAGGCACTTTTCAGCAACCAGCCGCAAGCCGAGCGGCAAGCGGCGATTGCGTGACATGTGCAGCGCTATCTGCCTTTCCAGACCGGATCGCGCTTTTCGGCGAAGGCCCGCGCCCCCTCCATCTGATCTTCCGAGGAATAGAGCACATCCACCGTCTCGAACTGGCGGCCGTTGATACGGTTCATCGCATCCTGAAAGGTCATTGCCTCGGCCTCGCGGACAATCTCCTTGATCGCCGCATAGACAAGCGGCGGGCCCGAGGCGAGCAGATCGGCCATCTCATGCGCCTTGTCCATGAGATCGGCAGCGGGGTGGATCTGGTTGACGATGCCCCAGCGCGCAGCCTCTTCCGCATCTATCCAGCGGCCGGTCAGCAGCATCTCCATAGCGATATGATAGGGGATGCGCTTGGGCAGTTTCACGCTGGCCGCGTCGGCGACCGTGCCCGAGCGGATTTCGGGCAGGGCGAATTGCGCATGATCCGCGGCCAGAATGATATCGGCGGACATCGCCCATTCAAAACCGCCCCCGCAGCAGATGCCGTTGACCGCAGCGATGATGGGCTTGTTCATCGCGCGCATTTCCTGCAAGCCGCCGAAGCCGCCAACGCCGTAATTGCCATCCACCTCGTCGCCCGTGGCAGCAGCTTTCAGATCCCACCCCGGGCAGAAGAATTTCTCGCCCGCGCCGGTGATGATCGCCACGCGCAGCTCCGGGTCATCGCGAAAGGCCTGAAACGCCTCGCCCATCACCCGGCTGGTGGCAAGATCGATGGCGTTGGCCTTGGGCCGGTCAAGCGTGACCTCGAGCACGGCCCCACGCTGTCTGGTCCTGATCGGTGAATCGGTCATGTCTTTCTCCTATCTGACTGCAAAAGGGTCCGCATCCGCGTCATGCTGGCGCGTATATTCGGCCCAGAGTGCCGCTTCATCGGCGATTTCCTTGCCCGCAAGCTGTTCGATCACCGCGAGGGTCATGTCGATCCCGGCGCTCACCCCGGATGAGGTGATGCGATTGCCGCTCACCACCCAGCGCGCCGAGCGCTGCCACGTCGTTTCGGGGCCAAGGCGCGCGACCTCGTCAAAGCCGAGCTTGTTGGTGGTGGCCGCGTGCCCGTCCAGCAGGCCCGCCCGCGCCAAGAGGCCTGAGCCGGTGCAGACAGAGGTGATCACCTGCGCCTGAGCGCCGGCTTCGGCCAGCCATGTCAGCAGCGCCGGATTGTTCTCTTCGCGGCGCGTGCCATCGCCCCCCGGCACGAGCAGGATGTCATAGGACAGGCCCTGATCCTCGAAGCTGGCTTCCGGCAGGGTGCACGGCCCGTTCGAGGCGCGCACCGGTGCCATACTCTGGGCGACGGGGATGATCGTGAAGATGTCGGGATGCATCCCGTACATCTCCAGCGGGCCATAGAGATCGAGCATCTCGAAACCCTCGAAAAGCAGGGCTCCCACGCGAAACCGGCTCATTTTGCGATCCTTATCAATGCATCCGCCGCCACGGCGCGATCAGGGGTGCAGATAAGCGGGTTGATCTCAACTTCCTGCAGCGTGGCGGCATGATCGGTCACATAAGCCTGCACGGCCATGACCGCCTTTGCAATGGCGGCCATATCCGCCGCCGGTTTGCCGCGGTAGCCGCGCAGCAAGGCGGCGATACGCAGACGGCCGAGCGCCGCAACGACCTCTTCTTCGCGAACCGGCAACAGAAGCGAGACACTGTCTTGCATCAGTTCGGTCATCACCCCGCCTGCGGCAATGGTCAGCACGAAGCCATGGGCGGGGTCTTTCACCACACCGATCAGCAACTCGGCCACGCCGCCCGTGATCATCTCCTCCACCAGATAGGCCGGGGCCTTCAGGCGCGTCATCGCCGCGAGCACCTCCTCGGCGCTTTGCAGGTTGAGCACGACAGCCCCCGCCTCGGTCTTGTGGGCAAAGCCTTCGCCCTTCAGGACCACGGGCAGGGTAAGCGACACCTCGGCGGGTTGCGCAGGCAGCGCCTCGAGGCGTTGCGCCGCGGGGATCGGCACACCGTAGCGCTGCAAATCCGCCTTTGCATCTGCTTCGCTCAGAACATCCGTCTCCGCCAGGTCCGGCCCCGGCAGCAGCACGGGTTCAGGCACATCCCGGGCCGACCCCAGCCGGGCCGCGTTCGCTATGGCACAAAGCGCCTCATCCAGACCGGCAAGCGGGATCAGCCCCGCCGCGACCACCCGCTCGGCAAAGATCTCGGGGCAGGCATCGGGCAGCGTGGCAACAAGGGCAATGGGCGTGCCCGTCTCCGCCGTTGCCCGCGCGCCGCCCTCGATGATGCAATCCCATGCCGACGGGTCACAGCGGTCGGTGCGCGGGAAATCGCAGATGATGATCCCCATATCCACGTCGCGGCCTGCGGTGATGGCGGTGAAAGCCGCGCCCATGCGGTCGGCATCGCCCCAGATGAAGGTGTGATAATCCAGCGGGTTGGCCAGCGCGACCATGGGCCCGAGGACGGCGCGCAAGCCTGCGCGCTGGTCCGCATCCAGCGCCGGAAAGATGATGTCATGGTCCAGAGCACTGTCGGAGACAAGGCTCGCCTCGCCGCCCGAACAGGACATCGAGGCGATACGGTTCGAGCGCAGGGGTCCCGCGAAATGCAGAAGCTTCAGACATTCCAGCAATTGCGAGAGACTGGTCACCCGGGCAATACCCAGCCGGTCCAGCAAGGCCCGCGCGCCTGCGTCACTACCGGTCAGGGAGGCGGTATGCGAGACGGCCGCCGCCTGTGCGGCCTCGGAGCGGCCTGATTTCAGCGCCACGATCGACTTGCCCAGCCGCCGTGCCGTGGCCGCCATCGCCTCGAAGCTGCGCAGATCGCCGATCCCCTCGATATGCAGCCCGAGGGCGGTGACCCGCGGATCCTCCAGCAGTGCCGTGCCGATATCCGCAAGACCCTGCTGCGCCTGATTGCCTGCCGTCGCCATATAGGCCAGCGGCAGCCCGCGGTCCTGCATGGTCAGGTTGATCGCCATGTTCGAGCTTTGCGTCAGGATCGCCACACCTCTCTCGCAGCGCTGGCCGCCATGCTGGTCGGGCCACAGAAGCGCGCCATCCAGATAGTTTATGAACCCATAACAATTGGGGCCGATGATGGGCATCTCCCCTGCCGCCGCCAGCAAGGCCTCCTGCAGATCGGCACCATCTTTCGTCTCCATCTGCGCTTCTCGGAAACCGCTGGCAAAGCAGACCGCCCCGCCGCCCCCCATGTCGCGCAGCGCCTGCACGACCTCGACCGTGGCAACGCGATTTACCCCGATGAAGGTGGCATCCGGTATGCCCGGCAGATCCGCCAGCGTCGCGTAGGCCGGCATTCCGGCCACCTCCGTCCGCTTGGGATGCACCGGCCAGAGCGGGCCGTCAAATCCGATCCGGCGGCATTGTTCCACGACGGCCGTCCCCCAGGCGCCACCGCCCACAACGGCTATGGATTTCGGTCGTAACAGACGGGCAAGATTGGACATTTCATTCCTCTGTTGGTTCTGGCCGTCAGCCGGTATCTGGGTATTTGAGCCAAGAAGAAGCCCCGCGCGCACGGAGGGTTTCTTCTTGGTGGAAATACCCCCGCCGGAGGCGCCTTCCATCACGCACCCAGCGGGCGCAGGAGGTCCCGGCTGATGATGTGGCGCTGGATCTCGCTCGTGCCGTCCCAGATCCGCTCCACGCGCGAATCGCGCCAGAACCGCTCGATCGGGAGATCATCCATGAGCCCCATGCCGCCATAGATCTGCAGCGTCGCATCGGTCACCCGCGCCAGCATCTCAGAGGCGTAGAGCTTGGCGCTGGCGATTTCCCGATTGGCCGGCAGGCCCTGATCAAGCCGCCAGGCCGAGGCCAGCGTCAGCCAGTCGGCCGCGTCGATCTCGGTGATCATGTCGGCGATCTGAAAGCTGACCCCCTGAAACTTGCCGATGACCTGGCCGAACTGCTTGCGCTCGGCTGCGTGCTGCAGGGCATAGTCGAAAACACGGCGCGCGCGTCCCACGCTCATGGTCGCCACGGTGATGCGCGTGGCGTAGAGCCAGGTGTTCATCACCTCGAACCCGCCATCGACCTCGCCCAGCACCTGCGCATCGGGCAGGCGGCAATCATCGAATTCGAGGATCATGTTCTTGTAGCCGCGATGGCTGAGCGATTTGTAACCCGGACGGATGGTAAAGCCCGGCGTGCCACGATCCACGAGAAAGGCGGTGATGCGCTTCTTGGGGCCTTTCGGGGTCTGATCCTCGCCGGTGGCGATGAAGACGATGATGAAATCGGCATGATCGGCACCGCTGATGAAATGCTTGGTGCCATTGACAAGCCAGTCGCCGCCATCGCGCCGCGCGCTGCATTTCATGCCGCGCACATCCGAGCCTGCATCGGGCTCGGTCATTGCCAGTGCATCCATCCGCTCTCCCCGCACGGCGGGCAGCAGGTAGCGCTCTTTCTGGTCGCCTTCGCAGGCCATGAGGATGTTCTGGGGCCGGCCGAAGAAATGTGTAAGCGCCATGGCACCGCGGCCCAATTCGCGTTCGACCAGCGCAAACTCGAGGTGGTTGAGCCCTGCGCCGCCCACCTCTTCGGGGAAGTTGCAGGCGTAAAAGCCCAGATCCATGCATTTGCGCTTGATCTCCTGCGCAACCTCCTCCGGCACTTCCCCGGTCTGGTCGACGAGCTTTTCATGGGCGTAGATCTCTTTCTCGACGAAGTTGCGCACCGTCGAGACGATCATCTCCTGTTCATCGGTCAATCCGAAATTCATGATTTCTTCTCCATATGCAGCGCGGCCAGGGCCGCGACCTTTCTCGCCACATCCGCCATGGGCTCGCAGGTGCGCCGGGTCTCGAGACTGACATGGAGCATGAACTGATCGCATGTCGCGAGGATTTCCCCGTCGCTTGCGCGTTTCATCTCGTGAAAGCAGCGCAGCTTCTTGCCTTCGCCCAGCGTCACGCGGCTTTCCACCACAATGGCCTCGCCTGCATGGGTTTCGGCAAGAAACTTTGTGGTGCTTTCCACGGTGAAATAGCTGTAGCCGCTGGCGATATAGGCCTCATCGGCACCAACGGCCGCCATCACCTCCTCGCCCGCATCCGAGAAGACCTGCGCGTAGCGGCCTTCGTTCATGTGGCCATTCACATCGGTCCAGTCCACCGGGATCACGCGGCGGCCGCTGATCATCGGGTCGGTTGCCTCGGGCACGGATTTCAGGGTTTTCTGATGGGCATTGATGAGTCGCCCCGCCGCATTGCCCTGCTGCCTGAGCGCACGCATCATGGCAATGAGATTGCCGTCGCGCTTGCGCTCGAGCTCGCGAATGCTCAGATGCCCCGATTGCGCGTCCGACTGCCCGGCGATCAGGTCCACCAACGCGTCATTGAATTCGGGCACATCCATCAGCTTCGTCCAGGGCCATTGCAGCGCGGGGCCGAACTGCGCCATGAAATGGCGCATGCCCGCTTCGCCACCAGCCACCCGGAAGGTCTCGAAAAGGCCCATCTGCGCCCAGCGGATACCGAAGCCGTAGCGAATGGCATTATCGATTTCCTCGGTGGTGGCGATGCCGTCCTTGACGAGCCAGAGCGCCTCGCGCCAGACCGCCTCGAGAAAGCGGTCGGCGATATGGGCGTCGATCTCCTTGCGCACATGCAAGGGATAAAGGCCCAGCGAGGTGAGAATGACCGAGGCGGTCTCGATCGCATCCGCCTCTGTCTCTTCCGACGGCACAACCTCGATGAGCGGCAAGAGGTAAACGGGGTTGAACGGGTGGGTGACCATGATCCGCCCCGGTGCCCGCGCGCCCTCCTGCAATTGCGAGGGCTTGAAGCCGCTTGTGGAGGAGCCGATGGGCGTGACCGCATTCACCGCCTGGATCTCGGCAAAGATACGGTGCTTCAGATCCAGCCGTTCGGTCACGCTCTCTTGAATCCAGTCGGTTTCCTCGACCGCTTCACCGATGCTGGTGCAAAAGGAGATGCGCCCCTCTTCGGGCAGGGCGCAATCATAGAGCATGGGCAGCGCGTGACGCGCATTGGCCATGACCTCTTCGATCTTGCGTTCGGCTTCCGAGTCGGGGTCATAGATCTTCACGTCCCAGCCGTTGAGCGCAAAGCGCGCGGCCCAGCCGCCGCCGATGACACCCCCGCCGATGATGGATGCTGTCTTGGTCATGTCATTTGTCCTTTCGTCAGCGCATCTGCAGCGCGGAAATGTCGTATCCGTTGAATTCCAGTACCGTGCGGGCGGCTTCCATCCGGTCGGCGCCGCCTTGCGCCCTGCGGTCGAGAATGAAGGCGTTGCGCCCGTCGGGGGTAACGATGATCGCCGTGCGCACGCCCTCATCCATCCAGATCACCCAAAGCTCGGGGTCGGACGCGCTGTCGGTCAAGAGCCGCATGCGGTTCTGCGCGATGGGCCGGGCGGGCCATGTGCCCGAGAGGATGTGGCACTCCTGCTCGCAGCCCGTCTGGACGATTGTGACATCGATCATTTCATCGCCACGCGGCGCGAAGCTCACGCTGTCAAGGCTGGCGGTGTTCGGGTAGGTGCCCCGCACCGCCCAGTCGCCGGCAAGCGCCGTCAGCGCGCCCCGCGTTGTAACCGAAAGTGGCACCGTGTTGTCCCGGTAGCTGTCCGGAGGGGGGGGCGGGGCGCAGGCACCCAGAAGGATGAGAAGAGCAAGCGCGCGTTTCATGGCACCATGCTTTCGGTATGACCATCCACCGCCATCACCTGCCCGGTGACCCTGGAGGCGGCGGGTGACGCGAGAAAGAGCGCCATATCGGCCAGATCATCGGCACTGACCCAGGTGCGCAGGCTC
>SLDH01000233.1 GCA_007125415.1 Roseovarius sp. | reverse complement strand
TTTATGCCAAGAAGAAGAAAAAGGTGTGAAATTCATGCTTGACGATAGGGATCGGCGGATTCTGCGGCATTATCAGCATGACCCGGGGCTGAACCCTGCGGAGCTTGCGGCACGGGCAGGTCTGACACCCGGCACCTGCGCCCGGCGATTGGAGCGGATGCGCAGCGACGGGATTATCCGCGCCAATCGCGCGGTGATCGACTGGCGCGCGCTGGGCTATGAGGTGGAGGTGTCCTTGCGGATCACACTGGACAAGACCGACCCGCGCGCCTTCGACAGCTTTGCCGAGCGAGCGCGCGAAGTGCCCGAAGTGGTCGAGATCCAGAGCTTCCTGGGGCGGGTGGACATGCGGCTTTCGGTGATCGCGCGCGATATGGCCCATTACCAGCAGATCTACAGGCGCGCCATCCTCACCTTGCCACATATCGCCGATATCGAGGCGTTGATGCATGTGGCGCGGCTCAAATCCCATGACGTGCTGCCCCTATGACAGATCTGGACACCACCGACCGTCGTATCCTGCGCGCCCTGACCGAGGATGCGACACAGAGCGCCTCGGCGCTGGGGCGCCGACTTGGCCTCTCGCAGCCTGCGACCTGGCGGCGCATCAGGCGACTCCAGGAGAACGGGGTCATCGCGGGTCAGCGGCTTGACCTCGATCAGGAACGGCTGGGCTTCGGGGTCACCGTCTTTCTCGGGGTCAAGCTCGCCACGAAGGGCCGCGTCAGCCTTCAGGATTTCGAGCGTGCTGTCTGCGCTATACCGGAAGTGCAGACGGTGGAGCATATTCTGGGACTGTACGATTATCGCCTGCGCATCGTGGCACGCGACATTTCCGATTTCGAACGGATTCTGCGCCGCCGGGTGATGATGCTGCCCGGTGTGGGCGAGGTGGAGGCCAATGTCCTTTTGAGCGAGGAGCGCCGCCCGGGGCCCATCGGCTAGAACAGTCGTCGATCAGGAAACTCGGCTCGGGAGCGCCTCCGCTTTGCTCCACATGATGGGCAGAAAAGCTAGCGCACCCCGAGCCCCAGTTGCATCAAGGTCTTGCGCACCGGGGCCAGCGAATAGATGGCGTTGAGCCCCATGGCGCGTGCATCGCGCAGGGGTTGGGCACGCAACATCGAGGCGCGGTTGAGCACGTCGATACCCGCCACCCGCGCCATGATCTCCAGATGGCGCTTTCTTGCATAGCGCTCCAGCATGGCCCATTCCCCCAGCCGTGCTGGGTCTTCCTGGGCGAGATCGAGCAAGACCCGCATATCAGCAAGGCTCATGTTCAGCCCCTGCGCGCCGATGGGTGGGACCACATGCGCCGCCTCGGCCACGAGCGCCACGCGCTCGCCGATCATCTCATCGGCAAGCTGGCTGATGATCGGCCAGATCGTGCGTTGCGAGGCCAGTTCCAGAGGGCCGAAAAGCAGGCAGGAGCGCGCATTCATTTCCTCCTCGAAAGCTTCTTTCGGCAGGCCGAAAAGGCGCTGCGCCTCGGCACCTTCCTCCATCCAGACGATCGCTGATGACGGGCGGCCCTCATGATCGGGCAACGGCACCAGCGTGAAGGGTCCGCCGGAGCGATGTATTTCCGTCGAGACGTTCTCATGCGGTATCGGGTGCGTCACGGCGAAAGCCAGCGCCTTTTGCCCGTAGCGGGTCGTCGAGACCTTGATCCCCGCCGCCTCCCGCACAGGTGAGAGGCGCCCGTCCGCGGCGATCACGAGCCGACAGCGCAGCCGTGTGCCATCCGAGAGGCTGACGCGCGCCTCACTCTGTCGCGTGAAAACGGATCTGGTGGCGACACCGGGGCGGAAATCCACCGTGCCAAGCTCTTTCAGATGCGCCACCATCTCGCGCCGCAGCAGCCAGTTGGGCAGGTTCCACCCGAAGGGCTGCTCGGAGATATCGCCGGCGTCGAATTCCCTGACGACGCGGGGTTCGGCCACCTCGCCGCCCGCATCCACGATGCGCATGATCTGCAAATCAGAGGCATGCGGTGCCAGGCGCGGCCATAGCCCGGCGCGTTCCAGCACATCGCGCGCCGGCTGCAGAAAGGCCGTGCTGCGCAGGTCAGCGCCTGCGCTTTCACGATCAGTCACCGGCGGTGCCGGATCCACGCAGATCACCGAAAACCCCGCGCTGCCGAATAGGGCCGCCGCGGTCAGCCCCGCGACACCGCCGCCGGACACGAGAATATCCACATCGGTTCGAGACATGCCCTGCTTGATCCTTATTCAGCCTCGTGGACTGTTCAACCCATCGAAATCCGGATCAGCAGGAAATACACCACCGGCACCAGGGCCACCATGGGAATGTAGAGCCCCGGCAGGCCAAAGATCATCACGCTGGCGGCAAGTGCTGCCAGAAAGGCGACCAGAGCCGCGTAGATCGGCCAGAGCGCCGGGTCGGCCTCTGCGTCATGAGTGTCAGCCTTGACCTCGGCGGCCTCGATCAGCTCTTCTTCCCGGGGAGTGTTGTCATAGGGCATCTTTATCTCCGTCGCATGTCTCTGTCAGTCATCTAGCGCAGGTGGCTCCAACGCGAAACGCGCGTTTCGCCGCAGTGCAGCGTGACATCACGTCAGGCGTGACAGAAAGCCGCTCAGATGATCGGTGTGATGCTGAATATGCGGCGCGGCCAGCGGCTCGGGGGCGACATGCACCGTGCGCATGCCCATCTCGAACGGGGCGGCAAGATTGCGCGGCTCATCCTCGAACATCGCGGCACGTGTCGGCTCCACACCATCCG
>SLDH01000010.1 GCA_007125415.1 Roseovarius sp. | reverse complement strand
TGGAGCAAGACCATGAATACCGGCCTGAGAATCCTCGCAGCAGGATCGTATCTTCCTGAAACAACACTCACAAATCACGATATTGCTGCACAACTCAATCCGACTGTTCGACCGGAATGGGTTGTCGAGTCACTGGGGATCACGCAGAGGCGCATCGCGAATCCTGAAGAATCGACATCCGATCTTGCGACCCGAGCCGTGCATGCCGCTTTGCGCAATGCCGGAGTCTCTGCGCAGAGTATCGACCTGATCGTCCTCGCGACCGCCAGCCCGGACATGCGGGCTCCCGCCACCGCCTGCATCGTGCAGTCGAAAGCCGGACTCGACCACGCCATCGCCTTCGATGTTTCCGCCGTATGTTCCGGCTTCCTTTTTGCCATGACAGTCACAGCCTCGATGATCGAGGCCGGCATGGCCAGGCGGGCCGTGGTCGTGGGCGCCGATACTTTCTCTGATGCAACCAGCTGGGAGCGTCGCGACTGTGTCTTCTTCGGTGATGGCGCCGGTGCCGTGATCGTCGAGCGGGCAGATCGGACAAGCGCGTCCGGGAGGGATCTGCGCGGCAACACCGGTCTTTTCGATGCGCAATTGTTCTCCGATGGCCGCGACAGCGATGCCTTCAGCATCGCCCGCGACGATGGCGCGACATTCGCGATGGATGGAAAGGGTGTCTTTCGTGCCGCGTCACAGGCGGTCCCGGATTGCATTGAAGCCGTTCTGGCTCGCAATGACATAGCGGCCGCCGATATCGATATCGTCATTCCCCACCAGCCCTCGCGCTCGCTGCTGGAGCATATCGCGAAAAGCTGCGGAATACCGTTCTCGCGCTTCGAGCTGTGCATGGATCGCTATGCCAACACCGTCGGTGCGACGATACCGATCACGCTGACCCAGGCCATGGAAGCCGGCAGGATCGGATCCGGCGATCTCGTCCTCTTTGCCGCTGCCGGCGCGGGTTTTACCGCTGGCGCCGCCGTCCATCGGTGGAGTTGACGGCATGACCCTGATCACCAGCGATTTCACCAGACCAGCGCCCGTCGCGACGCATGCGCGTGGCAGCACGATCACCGCCGAGGGCGGAGAGGCCTCGATCGACGCCTGTTCCGGCGCCATATCCTGCAATGTCGGACATTGCCATCCTCATGTCCTGGCGCAGACGATTGCGCAGTTGAAGCGCACCGATTTCGTCTACCGCACACAATTGACAAGCGCCCCGATCGAGGAGCTTGCACAGCGCCTCTGCGCCCGGTTGGGCTATGCCGGCGCCTTGTTTGCCAATAGTGGCTCGGAGGCCATAGAGGCTGCTGTTCGCAGCGCACGCCTGCACTGGGCTCTGCAAGGTCGCCCAGAAAAAAGCAGGATTCTCAGCCGGTCGATCAGCTATCACGGCTCGACGGAGCTGACGCTGTCGCTGTCCGGCCATGCTCCCCGCCGACGCGATGCCGGAATCCACGATACCGGGCCGATCGTGCCGACGCCCTATCCTTTGCGCCGCCCCGGCCACATGACTCTCCGGGAATATGGCACTGCCTGCGCGCAGGCCCTCGAGGATGAGATCCTGCGCATCGGCGCCGGCAATATTGCCGCGTTCCTCGTAGAGCCGATCGTCGGAGCCTCGGGTGCAGCCATGGTGCCCCCCGAGGGCTATTGGCCGCAAGTACGCGCCATCTGTGACCGACATGATGTGCTTCTGATCGCTGACGAGGTGCTGACCGGCCTTGGCCGGACCGGCGCCTGGCTCGCCCAGGACCATTTCGACCTGAAGGCCGACATCGTGGCGTTGGGCAAGGGGTTGAACGGCGGCTACGCGCCAATCTCGTGCGTGCTGCTCTCGGGCCCGGTGCTTGATGTCCTTCGCCGCCAGGAAACAGGATTGCGGCTGGGGCACACCCACGCGAATCATCCGGTCTCTGCCGCCTGTGCGAATGCCGTTCTCGATGTCATCGAGGACGAGGATCTCGTGGCGCGTGCCTCATGTGAGGGTACGCGCTTCGGCCAAGCTCTGCGGGACGCCTGCAAGGGCATCGGCATGGTCGCGGAAATCCGTGGCTGCGGCTTCCTGTGGGGGGTCGAACTGTCACTGCCCGATCATTCCCGAGCGCCTTTTCCGGCGCAATTCGCCATGGCCTCAAAGCTTGTGAAGGCCGCGTCCACGGCGGGCCTCATCGTCTACCCGGCCTCCGGCTTCATCGATCGACGTGCGGGCGACGCGATCATCCTAGCGCCGCCGCTCAACACGCCATCGGCGGTTCTCGATGTGATTTGTAGCAGGGTCGCCGATGTCCTTGCGGCTTGTGACGCGACCACCCTCATGCAGGAGAAAGCCTATGCCTGAGCTCAAACCCAATCTTACCGGAAGCCTCACATACAAGGTCAGCGCAGGCGATCTTGCAACGGCCTGGCGCAATGACGTGCCGGTTCTGGCGACGCCCGTCCTGCTCTGGTTGTCGGAACTCGCATCCATGCGGGCGATTGCCGATACCCTTTCCGAGGGCGAGATGACGGTTGGCCTCTCGCACGATTCCACACACCTTGCCCCGACACCTGAAGGCTGGTCGGTTCAGATCTCGGCAAGCCTCACACAGATCGAAGGGCGCAAACTCGTCTTTGCCGTCGAGGCGAGCGATGGGCAAGACGTGGTCCTCAAGGGGATTCACGTGCGGGCGATCGTGAACCGGGACCGTTTCATCAGCAATCTGGCAGCCAAGGCTGACATGCCTGCGCTCGGAGGGTGACGTCATGAGCGATACGAACGC
>SLDH01000013.1 GCA_007125415.1 Roseovarius sp. | reverse complement strand
CGCGCGCCGCGATGTGCAGAACTGGCGCGCCTATGTTCTGGCCGATGAAAGCATGAGTGCCGCCTCTCCCTCGGTTTGGGCCCGCGCCGCCATCCGGGCGATGGAGCGGTTTGGGGCCGAGAGGCTTGTTGCAGAGGTCAATCAGGGGGGCGAGCTTGTCGAGGCGGTGATCCGGCAGATCGATCCGCTGGTGCCTGTGAAATCGGTTCATGCGACCCGCGGCAAGGCGGCGCGGGCCGAGCCAGTGGCCGCGCTCTATGAACAGGGGCGCGTGCACCACCTGCGTGGGCTGGGCAAGCTGGAGGACCAGATGTGCGCCATGACCGCGCAGGGGTTTGAGGGGCGTGGCAGCCCTGACCGTCTCGATGCGCTGGTCTGGGCCTTGCATGAGTTGATGATCGTGCCCGCCGCTCGCTGGCGCAGTCCGCAGGTGCGCTCGGTCTGACCACCTGCAGGTGGAATCCCCATTGGCAAAGCGATCATGAATGCCTATGTGGGTAGGGCTGGCAGATGTCAGCTATGGACATAAACGCGCTCGCAATAAGCGGATCGGACCCGGGGGCGGTACCCGGCGGCTCCACCAACATCCTTCATTTGGGGATCATGGGGCCGAAACAGGATCGACGAACGTCTAAAGGGGTTAGCTTTGTCCCGGTGAGGTACCACCGTTATCGGTCCGAAACGTACAGTTGCAAATGACAACCGTGCTCCGGTGGCCGTTGCTGCGTAAGCAGTAACCATACCGAAACTCAAGCCCTTGCGCCTAGCCGCGTAAGGCGGGGTTCGCAGGCACCTGGCAACAGAAGCCTGCATTTCAAACATCATGACAAAGCGATGACATTCGACGGCCGCCTGCGCATTGTGGTTGTGGAGGCTTGGGCGAAGCGCCTATCAAACCCGGGCCGATCCTGACCTGCGAGAGAGCCCTTGCCCCCTTCCCTGCCAGATCTCTTTCGAGTCTTCGGTCGGATCGGACTTTTGTCTTTCGGCGGGCCGGCGGCGCAGATCTCGCTCATGCACGAGGAGCTGGTGGAGAAGCGCGGCTGGCTCGGCGAAAAGCAGTTTCTGGGGGCCCTCTCATTCTGCATGTTGCTGCCCGGCCCCGAAGCGATGCAACTGGCCACCTATGCGGGATGGAAACTGCGCGGCATTCCGGGCGGTCTGATTGCCGGGCTGCTCTTCGTGCTGCCGGGGGCGGCGGCCATTCTGGCGCTGGCCCTTGGATATGTGGCCTATGGGCAGTTGCCGCTGGTGCAGGCGAGTTTCATCGGGGTCAAGGCCGCCGTTGTCGCCATGGTTCTGCGCGCTCTCCTGAGCCTTTCACGAAAGGCGCTGACATGTTGGGATGACTGGGCGTTGGCGCTTTCGGGGTTCGGCGCGATGTTCTTTCTGGGCGTGCCTTTTCCGTATCTCATCGCCGGCGCCGCGCTCTGGGGCTTTCTCAGGACCGGCGCTGAGGCCGTAGCCGCACATGACGGCACCCTGCCCGCCCCCGGCCAGACCCTGCTGACCGTAGCGATCTGGGGCGGGCTCTGGGCAGCACCGGTGCTGCTTGTCATGGCGCTCGATCAGACTTTTTTGCGCGACATTGCGCTTTTCTTTTCCACCTTGGCCGTCGTCACCTTCGGTGGTGCCTATGCGGTGCTCGCCTATATGACGCAGGCGGTGGTGGATACCCATGGCTGGCTCAGCACCGCCCAGATGATCGATGCACTGGGCTTGGCGGAGACCACGCCCGGGCCGCTGATTCTGGTGACGCAGTTCGTGGCGCTTCTGGCAGGTTTCGCACAAGGGGGGTTGCTGCTGGGGTTGCTCGCCGGTGCGCTGACGCTCTGGGTCACCTTCGTGCCCTGTTTTCTCTGGATTTTTGCCGGTGCGCCTTACGTGGAGGCCCTGCTCGCGCGGCCGCGCCTCAAAGGGGCGCTGGCGGCCATATCGGCGGTGGTTGTCGGCGTTATCCTGAACCTGTCGCTGTGGTTCGCGCTGCATGTGATCTTCGCGGATGTGATCGAAAGCAGCTTCGGGCCGCGCCCTGTCTGGAGCACCCTGATGGCCGTCAATCTCGGGCTGATCGCGCTTGCCGCGATGCTGCTGATCTGGCGCAACTGGTCGGTGTTGCGCGTTCTGCCTCTTATGGCGGCACTTGCCGCCGTGCTGCACCTTGTCGGCGGTGAAACCGAAACCACAGGGGCTTTCGTTTTCCCGCAATTTGCTTATGCTGCCCGATAACCTCACCGGAGAGCGGCATGTCAGGCAAGATCGACTATGGAAAACTGATGCATCGGGCCATGCGCAGCCTCATCCAGGACGTGTTGACCGGGGTGCAGATCACCGGTCTGCCGGGCGCGCATCACTTCTTCATCACCTTCGACACCACTCACCCGGAAGCGCGCCTTGCCGACTGGCTGCGCGAGCGCTACCCCGAGGAAATGACCGTGGTGATGCAGAACTGGTTCGATGATCTTCAGGTCAATGATGACGGCTTTTCCGTTACGCTCAATTTCGGCGATTCGCCGGAAAATCTCTATGTGCCCTATGAGGCCATCCGGACATTCGTCGATCCCTCTGTCGAGTTCGGATTGCGTTTCGAAAGCCAGGACGGCGACGAGGATGAAGCCGAAACCCTGCCCACGCTTGTCAGGGATCCCGAACCCGAGGATGACGATGCGGAAGGCGCCCAGAAGGATGCCGATATCGTCAGCCTAGACAGTTTTCGCAAATAATCGCGCGCCATCAGATTGATCTTTTTCGTCTCTGGGAT
>SLDH01000207.1 GCA_007125415.1 Roseovarius sp. | reverse complement strand
GAGGATGAGATCGAAGAGATCGAGCACGCGCCCCCGGTCGGCAAGGCCCAGCATGGCGCGCACCTGTTCGGCGGTCGTTTCGCCTGCGCCATGGCTGATCGCCTGATCAAGCAGCGAGGTGGCATCCCGGGCCGAGCCCTCGGCGGCGCGGGTGATCAGCGCCAGCGCCTCCCCGGAGATCTGCGCGCCTTCGGCCTCGGCGATGCGACGCAGCAGGGCCAGCATCGCCTCGGGCTCGATCCGCCGCAGATCAAACCGCTGGCAGCGGCTGAGCACGGTCACGGGCACCTTGCGGATTTCGGTGGTGGCGAAGATGAATTTCACATGCGCGGGTGGCTCTTCCAGTGTCTTCAGCAACGCGTTGAACGCATTGGTGGAGAGCATGTGCACCTCGTCGATGATGTAGATCTTGTAACGCGCCGAGGCCGCGCGGTAATGCACGCTGTCGATGATCTCGCGGATATCGCCCACGCCGGTGCGCGAGGCCGCATCCATCTCCAGCACATCCACATGACGCCCCTCCATGATGGCAACGCAATGCTCGCAGGCCCCGCAGGGCTCTGTCGTGGGGCCGCCGGTGCCATCGGGGCCGATGCAGTTCATCCCCTTGGCGATGATGCGCGCCGTGGTTGTCTTGCCGGTGCCGCGAATGCCGGTCATGATGAAGGCCTGCGCGATACGGTCGGCCTGAAACGCGTTTTTCAGGGTGCGCACCATTGCGTCCTGCCCCACGAGATCAGCAAAGGTCTCGGGCCGGTATTTCCGGGCCAGCACCTTGTAGCCGCTCTCTTGCCCGTCGCTCATGATGATACCTTCGGTGGATTCGCCCATGACGGCAGGTTAGAGCGCGTGTCTCCGCCCGTCCACCATGGCGGCGCAATATCCGTTGCCCGCGCGCGATTGAGCCGCAACAGCTTTCTCGATCAGTTTGGATCAATCGAAGGCCCTAATGCGGAAGCAAGGCCGCAGGCCGCCGCGCATTATCGTGCCGCTGCGCGACGATGCGCTCTCGTGAAGCCTCAGGCTGACCGGCTTTCTTGCTATGCAGCCGCCCCACCACACCTCTATGCTGCTGGCAATGATCACGGATGAGGATGAGGCGCATGGCGGCGGCTGATGATGGTGCTGAACTGAGCGCTGGCACATTCGTCATTCATGCGCTGCCGGTGGCGGGCGGGATTCTCGCCATCGCCCCGCTGCCGGGGCGTGGGGGCCGCTATCGGGACGATCTGGCGCATATCTGCGACTGGAGGCCGGCGCTCGTTCTGTCACTGACAACCGAGGCGGAATTGAAGGCTTCAGGCGCGCAGGATATCGGCGCGCATCTTCAGGATTCCGGCACGCGCTGGGCGCATCTGCCGGTCGGGGATTACGCGCATCCGGAGCCGGAAGTCGAAGAGGCCTGGCACGGCACCAGCCGCTCGGCGCTTGCGGCGCTGCAAGGGGGCGGGCGGGTGCTGATCCATTGCAAGGGCGGTTGCGGCCGGTCGGGGATGGCGGCACTGCGCCTGATGGTCGAGGCCGGTGAAGACGCCGACGCGGCGCTCGAACGCCTCCGCGCCGTCCGGCCCTGCGCAGTCGAGACAGATGCGCAGTTGCAATGGGCGCTGAAAGGTTAAGCCAGCCGATCAGAGGGTGTTGCGCCAGATGGGCTTCATTGCCGCCCGGCCCTGCGCGACATGCTTCCCGCGGGTGCGCTGCGGGCAGGAGTCGTCGGGGCTGCGTTTTCACGCCCTGTGGAATGAGGAATGCGGTTGACTTGGCCATGTGGCCGGGTAAAAGGCAGGCTTCATGAGAGATTCAAGCGAAGGGCGCGCCCCTTCCGCCGCAGGAGAACACCAATGGCGAAACCGACAACCATCAAGATCCGCCTGAACTCGACGGCGGGTACCGGCCATTTCTATGTCACCAAGAAGAACGCCCGCACGATGACCGAAAAAATGGTCATGCGGAAATATGATCCGGTTGTGCGCAAGCATGTCGAATACAAGGAAGGCAAGATCAAATAGGATCACGCCGAAACCGTGAACACGTAAAAAAACCGCGCCTCTTTCAGGGCGCGGTTTTTTCTCGGCCAGTCAGTCTTTTGCAGCGATGCTACTGCGCCACGATGGTCGCGTTACGCAAGATAGCAGCCTGCCATGTCTCCGGGTCCGTCACCTTTTCCAACGAGCCCCGCACCGAGATGCGCATGGTATCATCGAAGGTCGGGATGGCCTCGGCAAGCGCCACTTCCAGGCTCACCCCATGATCGAGGCTGCCGCAGAAGGGGCAGGTCCCCATATCGGACATGAGGATCAGTTCGCGGACCATATCACCCGGCGTAAGCGGAACGGCATAGCCTGTGACCTCGAATTCGATGGCACCCTTGTCGAACGCTTCGGGATAGATCTTGCGCACCTCATAGGTGGTTTCGGTGATGATCTCCATCCGGTCGATCTCGTTCAGCAGATGCCAGTTTTCCTCACTGGTCGAAGCCGCGTGAGCAACAGCGGATCCGCCTCCGATGGCAATGGCCGACAGCGCGAGATGATGACGTTTCATGATCGGTCCTTTGTCTTTTGTCGCGATTTGCCTCGAACTTTCGGGACAAATATCACGGTCTGATGTTGGAAATCCAGCGCCTTTGCAGCGCATCTGCCACTGAGCGGAAATCTGCGGATGATGCTGTGGCAGCGGCAAAAAAAGGGCCGGTCATGACGACCGGCCCTTGTGTGTACACAGCATTGCGCTGATTACTCGCGATTGCCGAACAGGCTCAGCAG
>SLDH01000311.1 GCA_007125415.1 Roseovarius sp. | reverse complement strand
GTCCGCCCTGCTCGGGTTGGTGGGGCATCGGATGCGCCGTGTCGATCAGATGCTTGATCTCCTGCGCAATCCGCCGCGCAAGAATGACCGAGGGATCGTTTGTGGCCTTCATATCCACAGGGGTGAACCAGCTTGGTTGCTCTTCTTTCTCCGGTTTCGGAACCACCGGCAAAAGATCGACCCGGCCGGGCATGTCTGCCTTGAAGGCTTTGTGAGACTGTTCCGGCACAAAACCGCTCTTTTCCGCCCTTGAGAACGTATGATCGACCAGACGCAGGATCGCCGGTGACGACCGGAAGGAATAGGCCAGTTCCATTGTGTTGAGCGGCGAATTTCCCGTGTCGAGGCGCTCGGCGAATTCCTGCTGCATCCGGTCGAACTCTTTCGGGTCTGCACCCTGGAAGGAATAGATCGACTGCTTCTTGTCGCCCACGACAAAGATCGTGCGCGACACCTCGGCGCGCGCTCCTTCACCACTCGTGAACTCGCAGGCCAGCCGCTCGATCACCTGCCATTGCACCGGACTTGTATCCTGCGCCTCATCGACCAGGATATGGTCGATCCCGCCATCGAGCCGGAACAGCACCCAATCCGCGACACGCGCATCGGTGAGCAGATCGCGCGCATGCAGGATCAGATCATCGAAATCGAGCAGGCCGCGTGTCTGTTTCGCCATCATGTACCTTTTCAGGAAGATCTGGGCGAAGTCATGCAGGGCGCGGGTGCGCTCCATGGCCTGAACCGCCAGGCGAGCCGCCCGCGCTTCTTCCACCCGCAGCATCAGCGCGTCGAGTTGGGGCATGATGTCGGGCAGGTTCTTCTGGCATGGTTTCGTGGGAAAAGACCCGATCTTTGCGCCAAAGGCCGCTTTGGCGCCGGCACCGTAAAGCAAGACCCCTTCGAGAACGGGCAGCGCGCTGGCATCAAGCGCGCCAAGCGCCGAGAGCTTGCCTGCGGCTTTCTGATCGTTTGGCCCGCTGGCGCGCAGCGCCGGAATAAGCCTTTCGAAAAGCGCGTCCTCACCGCCGAGGAAAACCCGACGAGTCAGATCGTCAAACGTCAGATCCGGTGGATACCCGAAGATCGATGTGAGCGTGGCGTCGGTGAGCGGTTCGGAAAAATTCGATCTGTGGCGCACGATTTCGCCCGTCAGCCCTTCGAAATCCTCGCCGGAATAGGCTCGTGCAACGCGGTAGAGACAGTGCGCATCGGCACCAGCCGCAATCTCTTCGACGATCTCTGTGCGCAAGAGGGCCGCTGCGCGCTCGTCCATCTCTCTGAACTGTGGAGTTACGCCCGCCTCCAAAGGAAAGCGGCGCAACAGTGCTGCGCAGAAGGAATGGATTGTCTGAATCTTCAATCCGCCGGGTGTCTCGATAGCCTGGGCAAAGAGCCGACGTGCGTGGCGGAGATCGTCAGGTTTGGTTTCCCCTTCGACCCCGAGAGACTTCAATTCAGCCGAAAGCGCCTCATCTTCCAGCATTGCCCATGCGCCAAGACGCTGGAAAAGCCGGTTCTGCATCTCGCTGGCCGCAGCCTTGGTGTAAGTGAGGCAAAGGATGTTCTGCGGATTCTCACCCCTCAACAACAGCCGCGCCACCCTGTCGGTCAGCACCCGCGTCTTGCCCGAGCCGGCATTTGCCGACAGCCAGGTCGAGCGGTGTGGTTGCGCGGCATCCACCTGAGCCTGGCTGGCGGCGTCGCGCATCATCCGCCCACCTCTGCCGCGTCGGGATCATCGGTGATGTCCCATTCGCCAAAGCGGGCCAATTGGTCATATTCGCCATAATCGCGTTTGGAATGCATGGCGCGCCGCGCCGTGTAGCCGGTGGCCGGATCGGCATAGGCCGCAATAAGCGTCTCGAATGCAGCCCAAACGGCTTCGGGCGTTTCCTCGGACAGCGGCGCGCTGACCTCTCTGCCTCCCGATCCCAGCCCGATGAAAACGGCACGCGCGACAGGCGCAGGCCCCAGCTTGCCGAAACCGGACCGCTCGGCAATGGCGGCTTCGAGAAGCAGTTGCTTGTCAAAATAGGTTTGCTCGGCCGTGCTGGGCGGCGCGCCCGTCTTGTAGTCGTAGATATGCAACTGACCGTTTGCATCCAGATCGATGCGATCGGCCTTGGCGCTCAGGGTGAAGCGACCATTGAGCAGTCTGGTCTCGCCGCGCTCCTCGAAGGCGGTCGGCGTTGCCTCGGACTGGCGTGCGATCTCTTGGGTCACGAACCAGTCGGCAACCCGTTCCAACCGCGCGAGCCAGGTCGCACGGGCCTCGGCCCATGGGACGTTTTCGGAGAGAACAGTCTCTGCTATCTTCATCAGTCCACCTGTGGTGCAGTCCTCTGGCGCACCAACTGTCTTGCGAATGAAGCTCTCCAGAACGTCATGCAGGACAATGCCCCTCAGCAACGCATCAGGCATCTGCATCAACGGGTCGAGCGGGCGAAGGCCCAGGACGTGCTTGGCGTAAATCGCATAGGGATCACGGATGAGCCGCTTGATCTCGGTAACCGAAAGGCGCATTGGCCGGGCATCTGCCGGTGGCCTTGGCGCGGGGCGTTTCGCCGGCGCGATCGGATCAGGTGTCTCCAAGGTGCGGGCCAGGGCAAGCCAATCGGCCCCGCGGCTGCGGCAGGCCTTAAGCGCTGTCTGACCTCCCTGTTCGGGCAGACCATTGAGCAGGTTTGTCAGCCGGTTCAGCCAACGGGAGGCAACCGTTTCCGCATCATCCGAGCGGATTGCGCGGCTCAGCCAGATCTCCTTCGCGGCGGCTGCCTGTTGAAAATCATGGGCCGACAGGCCGATCCGCCGTTCGGGCAACAAAAGCCCGGCCTGATGACGCAATGCGCGGTTCAGCCACGGATCAGGCTCTGGTGTACCGGGCCATGTGCCTTCATTCAAACCCGCGAGTATAAGCAGATCGGCGCCCTGTACCCGTGCCTCAAGCGTGCCCCAGATCAGGATGTTCGGATGCGGTGTGTCAGGATTTCGCACCTCATGCCGCGACAGCACCGCGAGAAAGAGGCTGTCGTAGTCGCGCGCGCCGATCTGCCCACCATGCGGGGATTCAAGGCGCAGTGACGCAATCACTTCAGCTGCCTTGCGCCCGGCGGCTTCCTTCCAGAGCGCACTTTCTCCCTCTGCCCGGCAGCCCTGCGCGATCCGCTCGGCCAGATCAAGATGCGCGGCAACCCGATCGGCCAGTGGCATATCATCCTTGGCCGTCCTGTTGCAAAAGCACTCACCCAGCCACCGGGCCCAGATATGTGCCATCGGATCCTTGTGTCCATCGGCCCATTTCAGGAAATCGGCAGATTCCGGATAGGGCGGGCCATGGCGGCGAAGATGCAACTCAAGTTCACGGGTCAGGCGCAAATGCGCGTTGCGACCTCCGCCTGTATGGGTCAGCGGATGCTTGAGCAGTGTCAGCAGGGTGCCGGCCGTCAGCGCCTCGCCATGCAGCGCCGCGACATGACGCAGAAATCGCCCCGACGGCGACAGATGCAGCGGTAGCCCGGCGCTGTCATCGGGTAGAATGCCCCATCGATCCAGCGCCGCCGCGACCTGCCGGGTCAACGTCCGGTCCGGTGTGATGAGCGCGGCGGTTTCACCTTTCTCCGCAGCCTGTCGCAAGCGAAGAGAAATGGCCAGCGCCTCAGTTCGTGCCGACGGTGCCTCCACCATGGTCACATCTTCGAGCGCCGGGCCCAGATTTCCCAACTCTGGCCCGTCTCTGAGCCATTGATCCGTGACCGGCGCCGGGCGCAGGCTGAGCGAGATCAGACGATTGCGCGCAGGGTTGGGTGGCATTGCCTGCGTCCAGGGGGCTACATTCGAGGCGCTCAAGCCCAGCTTTTCCAACAGATCATGGAAGCGATATTGCGGGTGATCTTCCGCGTGCATCGCATCGCTCATCGTCTGCCAGACATGTGCGGGCATGACGTGGTCAAACCCAGGCAAGACCACCGCTCCTTGCGGCAGGTTCGCCACCGCGCGCATGAGGCGCTGTGTCGCCCCGCGCGATCCGGTGGAGCCGGCGATGATGACCGGGTAATCAGGGGGAGAGGTTTCCCATTGTTCGATCAGCGCCTCGATCACCATGCGCTGGCGTTCCTCGGGATCGGGCGTATGATTTGTTTTGTTGAAAAAGATACTGATTATGCCCAAAAATACCTTTATTCGCGCCCAATGGCCGGATTGATCCGTGATATCCAGCGCCTCGATCACGTCTGGCTTCACCCCTTCGCCCTGCATTTCGTCCATCAGCAGCGCAAGGCTGTCGGCCAGATCATAGAGCGCGTTGCGCGGCGCAAGGTCAGGCTGTGCGTCGAGCAGCGCTGCAATCAGCCGGGTGAGCTCCAGCCGCCTGCGCAGCGGCGATACGGCGGGCGGGATATCACCGAGGCTCCATGCTTCGCCCAGATCTGTAAGCAGGCTGATCCGCGGGAGCAGGGTGGGCGGACCGGTATCGAAAAGAGTTCGGATTCGCCGTGCCATGCGCCTTGTGTTCACGATCAACTGCACCCGCGCCATCGCGTCCGGTGGTGCGCCCTCAAGGCGTGCGCGCAACCCGTCGATCAATGCCTGCGGAAAATCCACGCCCGGTGCGAGGCCGAAGAGGCGCGGGGTGGTGGCGGGCTCAAACATCGACATCCTCAAGCAAGCGTTCCGCCTTGGCGATGCCGGCAGGTTGGCCCACGTCGCACCATGCACCCGGATAGGCAATCGCATGAAGTGTTCGGCGGGTCAGCATCCTGTCCCACAGGAGGTTGAGGGAAAACGCATCCTCTTCGATCTCGTTCAGCAGGTCCGTCCTGATGATCTGTACGCCGGAATAAATCAACCCCGCACCACGGCTGGCGCGTCCGTCAGAATCAATCAGAAAATCGCCTCCACCATCATGCCCCTGGGCCTGCGCCGGGGGAATACAAAGCAGCAACGCATCCATTCTTTCGGGTGCCCAGTGCCGGGACAGAAGGGTCAGCGGGTTCGGCCCGCGCCAGACCATATCGGTGTTCATCGTATAAGCCGGCCCTTCCCCCAGAAGTGGCAGGGCGTGGCGCAGGCCCCCGCCGGTTTCGAGAATACCGGGCTCCTCGACGCTCAGAAGCACGTCGCGCCCGGCCAGATGATTCGCCAGCAAATCTGCCTTGTAATGCGCGTTCACGACAATCCGCTCTGGGGCGACCGCTGCTACGAGATCGAGGGCATGGTCAATCAGGGCCTTGCCGCCAACTTCGATCAGGGGCTTCGGGCGCTTCTTTGTGAGCGCACCCATACGCTTGCCGAAGCCTGCGGCGAAGATCATCACAGAGCGGGGATGGTCGCGCATCGGTCTTTCAGCCTTTGGAGAATCTCGGGGGAGGGTCGCGGCAATTGGGCATTGATCAATTTTGCAAGCGCCGTGAGTGCCGGATGCGTGAGGTCGCGTTGAAGCAAGCCCCAGACGCGGGGGATCAGGCTCAGATAATGGGTTTTGCCATCGCGCAGGCAGAGACGGCTGAAAACGCCGAGTATGCGCAGATTCCGCTGAGCGCCGGGCGTGTGATAGGCGGCGTCGAACCGGTCGGCCTCCGCACCGGACAGGCGGACATAGCGGTCGATCATGACGCGCTCGAGTTCGATCGGCACATCGCGGCGCGCATCCTGAAGCAGCGACACAAGATCATAGGCCGGATGGCCCAGCATCGCATCCTGAAAATCAAGCAGGCCGATGCGGGCCACACCCTTGCGCTCAGGCAACCAGAGAAGGTTTTCCGAATGATAGTCACGCTGGATCAGAACTGTCTGGCTCGGGGCGTGCAGGGTCAGGGCTTGGGACATTGCGCTATGGGCCGCGTCCCGCGCTTGCGGGTCCGGGCCGAGCGTATGAGCGAGATACCATTCATGAGCAAGCGCGGCCATATCGGCCATCAGCGGCACATCATAACGTTCCAGGCCTTTGCGTGGCGTGTGATCATGAAGCTCTGCAAGAAGATCAGTTGCGCAAGCATAGACACTGTTTTCCAGGTTGGGTTTGCCGGGCACGATCCGTGCGATGAGATCATCCCCGAGATCTTCCATCAGGATCAATCCAAGATCTGCATCAGAAGCGATGATGCGCGGCGCGCTCAGGCCTGTATCCGATAGGAAACGGGCAATATCCAGAAACGGGCGCACGTCCTCGCCGCGTTCTGGGGGCGCATCCATCAGCACGCAGCTGCCATTGGGCCGCGTCAGCCTGAGATAGCGCCGATTGGAAGCATCCCCCGCCAGCGGCGCGACCTTCGCATCCTCCCATCCGTTTTTCGCGATGAACGCGATGATGGCGGCCGCACGATCAGTCATGACGCCATCCCTCAATGGCCCTATCCCAGCGCGGGGCACACCAATCCAGTGTCACCGCGCGCGCCTCTGGCTCTTCGCCGGCATCGAAGGCGATGGAGAGCGCATGTTCGGGCGCGAGCGTTCCCAGCCTGTCCGGCCATTCGACAAGGCAGATCGCTTCGGTGAAGGCTTGCAGAAGGCCAAGCTCTTCGATCTCGGAGATATCGGTCAACCGATAGAGATCCACATGCCAGATCTCCCCGTTCTGGCCGGCATATGTCTGTACGAGCGTAAAAGTGGGTGAGGGGATATCCTCGGGCGAAACAAGTGATGCGGCAATCAGGCTGCGAGCGAAGTGGGTCTTTCCCGCGCCGACTTCCCCGGTGAGAAGGATCACATCACCTTCGTGCAGGCATGGCGCAAGGCGCCGGGCCATGGCGGCAGTTTCTTCGGGAGAACGCGTCATGAAATGAACTTTGCGGAGGACGTCGGGCATAGCACGACACTACACACCGGGCAGACACCTGCAAGAAGGATCAGGAGGCCGGCACGGCATGTCTGGCCGTCGGGGCGTCATGCGCCACGACGATGCTCAGCAATCTTGCGCCGCCGGGCAGAGCATGGGTATGGCCGGTTGCCTGCCGTCCGTCCCGCATGGGCAAGCGCAGGGCCGCGCTGGTACGCGCCTCGCGGTCGAAAAGCTGCGTACCAAGGACGGTGAGCGCCTCACTCTCGCCCAGCGCGTCCCGCGTGGCGGCCAGAAAGTCCTGTAATGACAGGTCTGCGAAGCTCTGGTCCGGGTTCATCCCGATCAGGTCGCTGAAGGGTTGATTGCAGAATATCAGCAGATTGTTCGATCCGAAAACCGCAACGGCCTCTTCCAGATGGTCCAAGACGGTCTGACGAAGTTCGATTTCCGTCCTGAACCTGCGCGTCATTGATATTTCGGCCGAGATATCTTCAAAGAGGAAAGCGATCGCCCCGTCGGGATGTGGCCGCCCGGTCACGCGGTAGGTCAGCCCATCAGGCAGGGACCACAGGTCTCGATACAGGCCATGATTGGCCTGACTGATCGCATCGCGTATCTGTGTGCGCCAGTCAGCATAGCTCTTGGGCTCCGGCATGATCTGGGCTTCGCGCAGATGATCGAAGAAATCCATCAGATCGGGCCGTGCGCTCAGGAAAGTCACCTGCACCTGCGTCAGATCGACGAGCGCCGGATTGAAGAGGGCAAGCCTGCGATCATGGTCAAAGATGGCGAGGCCAATGGTGAGATTGCTGAAGGTCTTCGTGAGGGTCTGGACAAAATCGCGCTGTACGGTTTCGGCATGGATGATTTCCGTCACGTCGCGGGCGAAGTGAAACATGTGATCGCCGGTCTGCACATGATGAACATCATACCAGCTGCTTGTGCCGCCCAGTGGATTTGTGATGCAGATCCTCGTGTCACACCCCGAATACGCCCTGTCCGCTGGTGTCATCATCTGAGCCTGTGCGCCGTAATCTTCAAAGAGTGTGGCACACAGCTCGTTTCGCCAAAGGATTGTTCCGTCTGCACTTGTCTTCCAGATCGGGTAGGGCGCAGCGGCAAGCGCTTTCATCCCGTCCACTCCGCCCCCTGTCTCGCCCACGGTATTTCCTTCAGGTGCATCATCTGCGCTGGGCCTTTCAGTCAGGACAATCCGGGTGCGTTTGGCCTTGCGGAGCATGTCAAGCATCGCGCCATCCGCCTCCAGCACGGTCCGCTCATTCTCGGGCAGTAGCTGCAGGTCATCGGGGATGGAGCTGAAGCTGCGCGTCAGATGGTCACGCAGATCCTCCCAAAAGAAGGCGGACCGCAGCGGGTGATCGGCTTGCAGGCCCTGCAAATCCTGGCCGATGATCTCGTCGCCTTCCAGAAGAAAGTAACTCTCTCGCGTCCTTGTCGGATCGGGTTCTATACGCCTGTCACGACGGGTCAGAAAAAGACCGTGGAAATAGAGCGCAAGGAGCGCGGCCAGTGTTGAAAGGGTGACGATCAGGGCCCATTCAAGCGGCGAAACCGTGTGCATAATTCCCTCTCGACCAGTCAGCCTCATGCCAGACTGCCCGGGCTATGGTTAATCTTGTATTAACACCTGTGGACAGGCGACTGATCACGGGACGATCGGGGCGTTTGCGCCAAGTGCGCGGCGGGGCCTCTGACTCCCGATATCCAGGCGGTTCCGCGGCCAGCGCAATTCAACGAATGCACCGGTGCGCGATGAGTGGCTGGCGCGGCTGCGAAAGCTCTCCGAGCCGTTGGCGAAGCTCAGCTCCGCACCCGAGCGCTCAAGCAGTGTCTTGGCGATGAAAAGGCCGAGCCCCATACCCTCATATTCAGGACGGATCGTGTCGTTGCTGGCCTGGTTGCGGCGGCGCACGAATGGCTCTCCGATGCGCCCCATCACCGAGACAGGGTAGCCTTTGCCGTCATCCATGATCCGCACGGCGATATCGGTATCGGACCATTCCGTCTCGATCCAGACCGTGCTTTGAGCGAAATCGACGGCATTCTGAATAAGGTTGCGCAGCCCGTGAACGATTTCGGGCCTGCGAAGCACCGTCGGTTGGTCGCTGACTGCGCCCGAGGCGGTTCCGTGATCGAAGTGAATTTGCTTGCCACGGCCCATATGCGGCTCTGCTGCCTCTTCGATCAAGGCCGTGATGGGAGCCTCGCGCAGATGAAGATCCTCCTTCCCGATCCGACCCATTGAGCGAAGGATGTCACGGCAACGGTCAGCCTGCTCGCTGATCAGTCGGGCGTCTTCACGCTGGTCGGGATCGGTGAGATCTTCCAACAGTTCGGCACTGGTCAGCTTTATCGTGGCCAGTGGCGTGCCGAGTTCATGGGCAGTTGCCGCCACCACGCCGCCCAGATCGGTCAGCTTCTGTTCGCGCGCAAGGGCCATCTGTGTGGCCTGCAGGGCGGTGGACATCGAACCCATTTCCGAGACGATCCAACGTGAATAGACACCCAGAAACAGGACTGCGATGACAATGGCGATCCAGTTGCCGAAGAGAAAGACATCCGGAACCCGCAGAACGAAGCCTTCATGGGTACGCAGCGGCAGATAGAACATGGTCAGCAGAGACACGATGACCAGCGACATGGCGCCGAGCACCATTGTCGAGCGTGCCGAAAGCGCCGAAGCCGAGACGATAACCGGCCCCACGATCAAGATCGAGAACGGGTTGTGCAACCCACCTGTCAGATAGAGCAACAATCCCAGTTGCAGCATGTCATAGAGCACGATGCCGAAGGTTTCGCGCTCGCTGAGGCGTTTGTTCTCGGGATAGATGAAGCTGGCCACGAGGTTTGTGATGACCGAGATACCGATGACGAGAGAACACAGGCCCACATCCACAGCCAGATCGTAGAATTGCTGTGCGACGACCAGTGTGGAGGCTTGCCCGATGATCGCCCACCACCGCAGCAGGATCAACGTGCGCAGCCGCAGCCAGTTGCCGCTTCCGCTTGTGTTCAGCGGCGTCGATAAATTTTCCGTCATTTGCGTCAGCGTGCCTCGTTGCCGGTTCCACCCACCATGGTAGTTGTGCGATAAGGTCTCGCCAAGCCGTGTCCGCCGGTCGGGTGCGGCAAGATGGCTTGCGTTGAAGGAGAAGGCGATGATCAAAAGGGCAGTGGGCGCGGCAGCGGTGACCGGCATTGCAGTTCTCGGGGCGGCCCATGCTATGTCCTGGTTCGGCGGATCGGATGACGATGCCTTCGCGCAATGCCGTGCGGCCGCGGTCGCCGGAGGATCGGGCCAGATCGGCGGCCCCTTCGAGCTCGTTTCGGAAACAGGGGAGACGGTGACTGATGCGGATGTGATCGACCAGCCGGCGCTTCTCTATTTCGGATATACATTCTGCCCCGATGTCTGCCCGTTCGATACGGTGCGCAATGCGGATGCGGTCGATATTCTCGAGGAACAGGGTATGCTGGTGAAGCCTGTCTTCATATCCGTCGACCCGCAACGGGATACGCCCGACGTGCTCGCCGAGTACACGGGTTACATGCATCCGCGCATGCTGGGTCTGACCGGCTCACCCGAGCAGGTCAGAGCCGCAAGCCAGGCTTATCGGACCTATTACAACGTGCACCCGCCCGAAGAGGGAAACGAGGAGTTCTACCTCGTCGATCATTCGACATTCACGTATCTGGTGCTGCCGGAGCATGGATTTGTGGAGTTTTTCCGCCGCGAGATCACGGCTGAACAGATGGCGCGGACCGTTGCCTGTTTCGTTGATGCGGCCGGCTGAGATTGCGCCTTGTTTGACCGGATGACCCCATCGAACTAGAACCTCGTCAACAACTGTTGGAAATGG
>SLDH01000303.1 GCA_007125415.1 Roseovarius sp. | reverse complement strand
CCGCGCGCAGCAAATCCGCGCTCGATGCCAACGCGCAGGCGCTGGCGGCGCATCTGCGCAACAATCCCGACCTGCCGCTCGCCGATGTCGCCTGGACCCTGAGGGAGGGCCGCCGCGCCTTCGACAAGCGCCGCGTGCTGGTGGCCGAAACGGCCGAGGAAGCCGCCACGCTGCTGGAGCAGAATGACAACCGCCGCGTGTTCAATCATGATCGGCTGGGCACCGCGCCCGAGACCGTCTTCATGTTCCCCGGCGGTGGCGCGCAATACACCCAGATGGCGCGCGACCTTTATGAAACCGAACCGGTTTTTGCCGAATGGATGGATCGCGGGCTCGATCATCTGCAAACAAAGCTCGACTATGACATCCGCGCGCTCTGGTTGCCTGACGCGGCGTCAAAAGCCGAGGCCGATCAGCGCCTCAAGCAACCTTCGGCGCAACTGCCGCTCATCATGATCGTGGAAGTTGCGCTGGCGCAGCTCTGGATGAGTTGGGGCGTGAAACCCGCAGCGCTGGTGGGCCATTCCATGGGCGAGAATACCGCCGCCTGTCTGGCCGGGGTCATGCGCTTTGAGGATTGCATCGATCTTGTGCTCCTGCGCGGACGGCTCTTTGACAGCGTGCCGAAGGGCGGGATGCTCAGCGTTGCCCTGCCCGTAGACCGGCTGGAGGCGCTCAAGGGCGATGATCTCGACATTGCCTCGGTCAATGCCCCCGAGCTGAGCGCCGTCTCGGGCCCCGATGCAGCGCTTGATGCGCTCGCAGCAGAGCTTGATGCGCAGGAGATCGAGTATCAGCGCGTGGCCATCGATATCGCTGCCCATTCGCGCATGCTCGATCCCATCTTGGCCGAGTTCCGCAGCTTCCTGCAGAGGCTCAAACTGGAAGCGCCGCAAATTCCCTTCATGTCGAACCGCACGGGTGAGTTCATCACCGAGGCCCAGGCCACGGACCCGGAATACTGGGTCGGTCAATTGCGACATCGCGTGGAATTCGGCGCCTGCATGACACGACTGGCCGAGGGGCCACCGCGGGTCTTTCTCGAAGTGGGACCCGGCAAGGCACTCTCGTCACTGGCGCAGATGTGCCCTGCCATCGCCCCGGGGCAGGTGCTCAGCAGCCTGCGCCACCCCGAGCAGGACATGGCCGATGACGCCTATTTCCTCGGGGTGATCGGGCGGCTCTGGGCCTGTGGGGTCGAGGCCGACTGGGCGCAGATCTGGGGGGAGGCGCGGCGCAACCGGCTGCCGCTGCCGGGCTATGCCTTCCAGCGCAAGCGCTATTTCATCGAACCCGGAAAACAGGCGCAAACGCAGACAGCCTTGCCGGCCCTGATACGTCAGGAAGACATGCAAAGCTGGGGGTTTCGCCCGATCTGGCTGCCGCGCTATGCCGACAGCCGCTTTGCCGCCGATCACGACCTTGCCCGGACGACACCGCTCACATGGGCTTTCTTCATGGATGAGCTGGGGCTGTCCGAAGGGATCGCCACCCGGCTGGAAGGGGCGGGCCACCGCGTGATCCGCCTGACACAGGGTGACATGACCCGCCCGGTCGGAGAAGACCGCTACACATTGGCCGCCGAAATGGGCCGGGAAGCCTATGAAACGCTTTTCGCGCAACTCGATGAGGCGGGTGCCCTGCCTGACCGGATCGGCCATTTCTGGCTGGTCACTCGGGGAGAGAGTTTCCGCCCCGGCAGCAATTTTCACGCGCGCAATATCGAGCAGGGTTTCATGAGCCTCATGCATATCGCCCAGGCCTGGGGCGATATGCCGCTGCATATCAGTGTGCTGACCAATGGTGCCGAGCAGATCGACGCCGAACCCCTGCCCTACCCTGAAAAGGCCTTGATCGCCGGGCCTGCGGGGGTGATCCCTCGGGAAGTGCCGGAGATCACCATCGGTACGCTTGACATCGATCTGCCCGTGACGGCCCAGCGCAAGAGCCTGTTCCGGCGCACAGCGCAGCAGGACATGGGCGCGCTTGGCCTGTGCGTGCTGGAAGATCTGCTGGCCACGCCTGCCAACAGACAGGCCGTGCTGCGCGGCGAAAGGCGCTTTGAGAAGGCCTATGAGCCACAGGACCTCGTGCCTGAGGACGCGCCGGTTTACCGCATGGGCGGCACCTATCTGATCACGGGGGGCTTCGGCGGCATCGGCCAGGCGGTGGCGCGCGATCTGCTGGAGCGCTATGAGGCCAATGTCGTGCTCCTGTCGCGAAGCCCGCTCACGGCCCGGCGCAAGCGCGACCTTGCAGCGCTGGAGGCGCTGGGGGGAAAGGTGATGCTGGCCATCGGGGATGTGTGCAACCCGCAGGACATGAGCCGCATCAAGGGCGAGATCGAGGCGTGTTTCGGCAAGCTGACTGGCGTCATCCACGCGGCGGGCACCATTGATGACGCCCCGCTACTGGCCAAGCAACCCGCAGAGGCCGAAGCCGTTTTCGCGCCCAAGATCAGCGGCTTGCGTGTTCTGGATACGCTTTATCCCGATGGAGCGCTCGAAGTCATGGTGCTCTTTTCCAGTTCCTCCACCGTGACGCGCCCTGCCGGGCAGATCGATTATGTTGCGGCGAATGAATATCTGAACGCTTTTGCGCGGTCGCGTGTGGGGGGCAAGACGAAGGTTCTTGCGCTGAACTGGGGTATCTGGGCCGAGGCGGGTATGGCCGCAGATGCGATGGCGCAGCGTCTTGGCACTGTGCCACAAGCCCCCGCCATGCCCAGCGACCAGCCGCTTTATGACGAGATGGGCTTTGATGCGCGTGGCAACCGGCGGCTGGTCAAGCATCTGTCGG
>SLDH01000408.1 GCA_007125415.1 Roseovarius sp. | reverse complement strand
CGGCCACGATCGACCAGATCATGTCATAGGCTTTCTTGATGGCCTCGCCATTCGGTGATGCGATCTTGATGATGCCCTCGTCATTCACGTCAACCTTGGCGCCCGAAACCTCGACAATCTCGCGGATGACCTTGCCACCCGAGCCGATCACTTCACGGATCTTGTCCGTAGGGATCTGCATCGTCTCGATACGCGGCGCATGAACCGAAAACTCGCCCGCGCTGCTGAGCGCCTTGTCCATCTCGCCAAGGATGTGCAACCGGCCCTGTTTGGCCTGATCCAGCGCCTTTTTCATGATGTCCGAGGTGATGCCCGCCACCTTGATGTCCATCTGAAGCGAAGTGATGCCCTCCGATGTGCCGGCCACCTTGAAATCCATATCGCCGAGATGATCCTCGTCACCAAGGATGTCCGACAGGATCGCGTAGGAGCCGTCTTCTTCGAGCACCAGGCCCATGGCCACACCGGCCACGGCAGCTCTCAGCGGCACACCCGCATCCATCATCGCCAGCGACCCCCCGCAAACGGAGGCCATCGACGAAGAGCCGTTCGACTCGGTGATCTCCGAGACCAGACGGATGGTGTAGGGGAAATCCGTCGCGGGCGGCAGAACCGCCTGCAACGCGCGCCACGCCAGTTTGCCATGGCCGATCTCGCGACGCCCCGGAGGGCCGACGCGCCCGGCTTCCCCGACCGAATAAGGCGGGAAGTTGTAATGCAGCAGGAAGTTGGAGCGGAAATTGCCATTGAGCGCATCGATGAACTGCTCGTCATCGCCCGTGCCCAGAGTGGTCACCACCAGAGCCTGCGTTTCACCCCTTGTGAAAAGCGCCGAGCCGTGGGTGCGCCGTAGAAGGCCCGGCTCACAGACAATGGGACGGATTTCATCGAGGCGACGGCCATCAATCCGATTGCCGTTCTTCACGACATCCCCGCGCAGCACACTTGACTCGAGCTTCTTCAGAGCCGAGCCGAGATTGGGGTCTTCCAGGTGCTCCTCGCTGAGGCTTGCCTTGATCGCCTCGCGGGCCGCGGCAACCGCCTGCGTGCGTTGCTGCTTGTCGCGAATGGCGAAGGCTGCGCGCATCTGCTCCTCACCAGCTGCTTTGACAGTATCGTACAGCGCCGAGTAATCCGGCGGGCTGAATTCGAACGGTTCTTTCGCGCATTCCTCGGCAAGCTCGACGATCAGATCACAGACCGGCTTGATCTGTTCATGGGCGAAATTCACCGCGCCCAGCATCTCGTCTTCGGTCAGCTCATAAGCCTCGGATTCGACCATCATCACCGCATCCCGGGTACCGGCGACAACCAGATCGAGGCGCTGTTCGGGATTGGTACGCAACTCGTGCATATCGTCGATCTCGGGGTTGAGAATATATTCGCCATCGGCAAAGCCCACCCGGCAGCCGCCGATGGGGCCGCGGAAGGGCGCACCCGAAATGGTGAGTGCTGCAGAGGCCGCGATCATGGCAACCATGTCCGGATCATTCACCAGATCGTGGCTGAGCACCGTGCACATGACGAGAGTTTCATTCTTGAAGCCCGGCACGAAAAGCGGGCGGATCGGACGGTCGATCAAACGCGCGGTCAGTGTTTCCTTTTCGGTGGGGCGGGCCTCACGCTTGAAAAATCCGCCGGGCACCTTTCCCGCAGCATAGTATTTTTCCTGATAGTGGACCGTGAGCGGAAAGAAATCCATCCCCGGCTTGGGTTCCTTGGCGAAGGTCACGTTGGCCATGACACTGGTTTCCCCCAGGGTGGCGATCACCGAGCCATCTGCCTGACGGGCAACTTTTCCTGTTTCCAGTGTGAGCGTTTCCTCGCCCCACTGCATCGATTTTTTCACTTCGTTGAACATCTACGTTTTCCTGATTGGAGGCACTCTCGGGCGTATCCCGAGTCCTCCGTTGCATTGGCGGCCCCATTGCCGCCGACCCCTCATTACCATGCCATGCGCCGGGGTCTAAGGCGTCACGTTTCAGATACGGCGGCGCATACAGGAGTTTTGCCTCACATGAAAGCCATATCGCTCAACCCGGCGCATACCGGCTGCTCCATGCGGGAAAAGGCAGGCAAGAGCAGGGCGGCGCCCGACCCTGGGTGGGCGCCTCGGCGCGCCGGGGCAGCTGTGCTTTATGGTAGCCAAGCCGCTAAAGCCGTTTTGCTTCTTGAAACGCCGCAATGCGCCCTCCCGAGAGGGGAGGGTGTTCGTCGGGAAAACTGCCCCCCGGGCAGTTTTCTGATCCTCCTCACCGCCGCCCGGGCTGGTCGCGCGAGCGAAACCGTGGGGCCAAGCGTGGGGCGGAACAGGTTTCCGACTCAACGCACTTGGAGGGAAAATGAGATACCTTTTCAGCGGCCTGCTAAAGCGCCGCCCGGCGGCTCGCGCGGCTGGGCACCTTTTCGCCCAGCATGGGCTCGCCCAACTGCCCTCTGATCCAGTCCTGGAAGAGGAAGACCTCATATTCCTCCTGCATCAGCACACCCCGGTCAAAACCCGCCGAGCGCAGGCCAGCCTGGTTGATCTCGCAGGCTGAACCATCCTGTTCCATGACGAGGATTGCGAAATCCGTGATGCGGGCGAGGTCGAAATCAGGGCGTGCCAGTGTGTCGGGATGGAAAAGCCATTCGGCACTGATCTCCATCTCTTCAGGCCCCAGGGGGGTAATCTTGACGCTACGAACGTAATCGGCGTGATGCGCGATGAAAATCGACGGCATGACCGTCACGTAGCGCTGCCCGGTGCCGATATCGGCGTCGGTCAGGCCCGGCAGACGCCCCTGCGCCGAGCCGTCCATGG
>SLDH01000291.1 GCA_007125415.1 Roseovarius sp. | reverse complement strand
GCGCTGCCCGAGGGGGCGCTGATCGTGGGCTGGCTGGCGGATTACGCCGTGCTGCGCGATCAGGCGCGGGCATGTGCGGGGCGGTAGCATAGCGCTACATCTCGAAATCATGGCACGGCTGAATACATCTTGCCGCTGAGTGCGCCATGAAAATGGTGATCACCCATCGATCGATGGCCTTGGCAGGCAATCCGGCGTCAGAAAGCAGATACCCAAGGCTTCACCGCAGCAACCAGCGGTTCGATACGGCCCCCAGAACCGAGCCACAAATGGCACCACCGGCGTTGGCGATCGCATCCATCACATCGCCATGGCGACCGACATGGGGTTGGATGACCTCGATGAGCGCGCCATAAAGTGATACCACAAGCACAACCCGGATGGCGGCACCCGGTCGCGCAAAGGCCATGGGAAAGGCGAGCGCGCCAAACGCCAAAAAGTGATGCAGCTTGTCACCGCCCGGTGCCGGAGGCATGTGTTCCTGCGGGGTCAGCGTGGCGATCCCGACAACCAGGGCCAGCAACGCGGTCACCGCAAGTGCTACGCGCGGCTCCGAAACAAGCAACAAGAGGGATCTGATACGCATTGTTCCTGCAAGGGCCGTACTGCTTGTATGACGAGGGCTATCGCGGTCCGATTGGCCGGTCTTTTCAACGGGCGCTTTTACCCTCGCTCAAAACCGCCATGATATGCCCGATCACTTCGTCCTGCTGCGCGTCGCTCATGTCGCTGCCTGAGGGCAGGCAAAGCCCGTGTTCGAACAGCCGTTCATCGACACCGCTGCCATGATACGGCGCGCCCCTGTAAAGCGGCTGCATGTGCATCGGTTTCCAAAGCGGGCGGGATTCGATCTGGTGCTCCAGAAGTGCCAGCCGGATGGTTTCGCGGTCGGTGCCGGTTTGAACGGGGTCGATGGTCAGGGCGGTCAGCCAGCGGGTTGAGAAACGCCCCTCGGGCTCGGGCATGAAGGAGATGCCGGAGCGGGCCAGTGCGGCGTTGTAGCGCGCGAAGATCTCGCGCCGCCGCGCCGCGCGGTCGTCCAGAACCTGCATCTGGCCCAGACCTATCGCGGCGCAGATATTCGACAGGCGGTAATTGTAGCCATAGGTGGAATGTTCATAATGCGGGGCCGGGTCGCGCGCCTGGGTGGCCAGAAACCGCGCCTGGTCGGCCCAGTCCTTGTGTTTCGTCACCAGCATGCCGCCGCCCGAGGTGGTGATGATCTTGTTGCCGTTGAAGGACAGGATCGCCGCATCGCCGCCGCTGCCTGCCTTGCGGGGGCCGATGCTGGCCCCGAGGCTTTCGGCGGAATCGACGATCAGGCGCACGCCATATTGACCCGCGAGGGCTTCCAGCCTGTCCAGATCAACCGACTGGCCATAAAGATCGGTCGGCACGATGGCCTTGGGCAGGCGGTTTGCGCGCGCGGCCTTGGCCAGTTCCTCGGCCAGCAGATCGGTGTTCAGGGTCCAGCTTGCCGGGGCGAGGTCGAAGAAACGCGGTGTTGCGCCCAGATAATTCACCGGAAAGATGCCGCCCGCGAAGGTCATCGAGGAAATCCAGACCTCGTCGCCCGGCCCCACGCCGGCGACGCGCAATGCCAGATGCAGCGCGGCCGAGCCGGATGAAAGGCCCACGCAATGCAGGCCCCCGCCGAGGTATTCGGCCACCGTCGCCTCGAACGCATCAAGCTGCGGGCCAAGCGGGGCCACGAAATTCGACGCGAATGCTTCCGCCACGCGGGCCTCTTCATGGCCGGACATGTGGGGGCGGGAGAGGTAGATGCGCATGGATTATCCTTTGATCAATGGTTTGGCGGGGTTGCCGACCACGGTCGCACCCGCGGGCACATCGCGCGTGACGACGGCGCCCATGCCGATAACGGCGTCGGCCCCGATCGTCAGGCCCTGCCGGATGATGGCACCTGATCCGATATAGGCCCGGTCCCCGATGGTAACACTGCCGTTGCAACGCACGCCGGGCGCAAACGTGACGAAGTCGCCGATCATGCAATCATGCGATACCGAGGAGAACATGTTGGCGTGAAAATGCCGACCGATGACAATATTCGATGTCAGGGTCGTGAAGGGTTTCAAGACGTACCCTTCTCCCAGCACAACCTCATCCATCACGACGGAATGACCTGAGCGAATATCGAAGAAACCGATCTCATGTTCGGAGCACTTCTTTGCGAGTGCCTCGCGCACCATTGGGTTTCCAATCGCGATGACGATCCTGCGCTCCGAACAAGCGATCTCGCAGAAACGTTCGAAGGACAGTACCTTGTGCCCGTTGCGCTCTGCGTCGGTGCAATTGTCATCGACGAACACCAGTTCCAATGGGGTCGGGTCTGCGAGGCATTCGCGGGCAACGGGCATTACTTGTCGCCCAAATCCACCTGCTCCATAGATTCCAAATACCCTCACTTTGATCCCTTGAATTTCGGCATCGTCACTTCACCACTTGCGGAAATCCCTTCCCTTCGAAAAACTTTGACAGTTGTCAGAAAGATAATCTTCAGATCCAGCCAGAAGGATTGATTATCGACATACCAGACATCCAGTTCGAACTTTTTTTCCCAGGAAATCGCGTTACGCCCGTTGATTTGTGCCCAACCGGTTACACCGGGGCGGACTTCGTGGCGGCGGGCCTGCTTGGGCGAATAGAGGGGGAGGTATTCCATGCGCAGCGGGCGCGGGCCGACAAGGCTCATCTCGCCTTTCAACACATTCCACAGTTCGGGCAACTCATCCAACGAAGATGATCGCAGGAATCGACCCAGCCGCGTCAGCCGCTCTGCATCGGG
>SLDH01000336.1 GCA_007125415.1 Roseovarius sp. | reverse complement strand
TTTCAGCTCCTGCCATGTGTCTGTAAGCGCGTTCCCGTGTGGCCCAGAGATGCAGGGTCAGGTATGTTCCCATAACCAGGGTGCCGAGCGGAAGCATCCACCAAAAGGGTTGCAAAACGTCCATCGACAGCAGGTGCAGGAGCGGGGCAGCACCTATCGCCAGAACGCCGGTCAGCAGCAACGAGAAGCCGGACACGAGCGCCAGCGTCAAGACGAGCAGGTTGATCGCTGCAGACTTCCGACCAGCAACGGGCAGGCCACGATTGTATTGCAGGGTGACCAGGGGTGTCAGCAGCATGACAAGGCCGGCGAAGACCGATAGTGCGCCCATGTGCTCGGGCGCATAGAGGCGGGTGATGATCGGCAGGCTTGCCAGCATGATCAGCTTCGCCGCTGCGGATCCGGTGGCGAGCGTCGCCACACCCCGCAGGACGCGCCGGGAACTTGGCTCGATCAGGCGGCCACGTTTAAGGATCGCACTGGAGCGGAGGCGCGTTGTTCTCAAGACCCGGGCTCCGGCCGACTTGCGAACACGATGAAATCCTTCTGGACAACATTGAAACCGGCGTCGGAAAGAGCGGCCATTACCGCATCTGCTGTGGGTTCACCGTATCTCTCTGGTCCCGCGTCGACAGCCACCTTTCGAGTCATGGAAAGTGTGCGTTGTGCCCCAGCCAGGATCTCCGGCTCCCAACCTTCGGCTTCCAGCTTCAGGAAATCGACCCGCTCGATTCCTGCATTCTCGACAAGAGTGTCAAGCCGGCACGCCGGGACCTTGATGATATTGGAAAATCGCTCAGGTTTGACGATGGAAGAGTCGGCCTCCGCCGTGCTCACAAAGAACTCGACCTCGCCGTCGGTGTCGGACAAGGCCAGCGGGAAGATCTCTGCATTCGGCAGCTTCTGCAGGTTCAGGGCGAGTGCCGTTTGAACATTCGGATCAGGATCGATGGCGAGGACACGGCTTGCGAGGTGTGAAACGGCGAGTGTGAATTCACCAAGATTCGCGCCCACATCGATGACAACATCACCTTGTGCGACGCTCACATCGCCAAAGCTGTATTTCGCCAGGACCTTATCAATTCGTCGTTTAACCCCTCCCGGATAATGATAGAGGCCCAATCGCCTGCGCTCGCAAAAGAAAATCTCTGTCGCATCGGGATCTTTGGCGCTGTAGGTTTTCTCCCCGGTCACCATGAACCGGGTTCTGGAGCCCCGACGCTTCTTGTTGCCCAGAAGATAAAGAAAACAGATGACCGGAAAATACAGCCTGTCGGGAAGCAACCGATCCGCTGTGACCCTCACGATGGAGCGAATACGCCTCAGCACAGGCACGTTGGCATACCCTTCTCATGTGTGACGATCAGATTGTTGGATCGCATCTTGTGTATTTCCCTTTTTGGTGTCGCCCTCGGAAACAGTTCTCTATCAGGCTGAGACGCGACGCGCTGTCATTTCGCGCGGAACACGCTGATCCGCAAGGGTGTGCGCCATCTCGGCCCGAACATCATCAGGAACGTGCTTGGCGGTGAGTGGCGCCTTGTTCAGGCTTCCAATGTTGAGCCTGACGCGCAGGCCAAGTCTGCGTTTGAGGCGGGCTGCCTTTTTGAACGCCTGGCCCAACAGTTTGGATCTGTGCTGGCGAGCTTCATTGCGCACCGGGAATTCGGAACGGCCGTCGTCGGTGACGCCGGCGAAGGACAGGAGCGCGCGATATCCGGTGCCGGGATCAGTGCGCAGGTCCTCAAGGTGCAGGATCAGCAGGTTCGCTGGCCGAACCCGCTCCTGCAGGCGCTGGACCAGGGTGCGCAGCGAACAGGCGGCCTGATACTGCAGAAACGCCGGTTCTACACAGTCGTGCGGCAGGCCATCGCCGCGGGCGCGGCGCGCCTGCGCAGCCCAGGCAGCTCCGATCGTTTCAAGCGGTTCGTGCAGCATGTAGCGATTGTGATAAAAGAGCGAGATCGCCATCTCGATCGGATCGCGGGTCATGACCACGAATTTCGCGTCGGGGTGATCTGCCAGGATGTTGGGCACAGCAGCATCGGAATAAAGATACCAGGTCGAGGCTTCGGCCAGCACACGCGTCTGGGGGCTGATGTCGAAAAGCGACTCGTATTCGCGCATGTTCGTGATGGTTCGGTTGCCCATGTCCGTGTTGTAAAAATGCGGCTCCTTGATACGGCTCATGGCGATCTCGGGGTGGTGCGAGAGCCAGTGCGCCATCGAAGTGGTGCCGCATTTCGGGGCGCCCAGGATAAACAAACGCTGATGCTGCATTGACTCAAATCCCTTGTTCGAAAACTGCATGATCCGCTCTGTACCAGTCGACAAAATGCGCCACGCCTTCGGCCAGCGGCGTTTGTGGCGCGTAGCCCGTCAGGGTGCGCAAAAGGTCGGCATCCGCCCAGGTCGCCGGCACATCGCCTTGTTGCATGTCCATGAAATGACGGATGGCCTTGCGCCCCGTGGCGATCTCGATCGCGTCGATGAAATCCTCAAGGCGCACCTTGGTCGAGTTGCCGATATTCACCACCCGCCAAGGGGCCACGGGTGACAGGCTGTCGCCCTCCACCGCCGGGGCGTGTCCGGGCACCGCATCGATCAGCAGCCGGATGCCCTCCACCAGATCCTCGACATAGGTGAAGTCACGCCACATACGCCCATGATTGTAGACATCGATTGGTTCACCCGCAAGAATGGCCTTGGTGAATTTGAACAGCGCCATATCTGGCCGCCCCCAGGGGCCGTAGACGGTGAAGAAGCGGAACATGGTGATGGGCAGGCCGTGGATATGCGCCCAGGAATGGC
>SLDH01000197.1 GCA_007125415.1 Roseovarius sp. | reverse complement strand
GCTGGGGCGACAGAGCTTTATGGTGGCCAGGCCGCTTTGACCGTTGTGCTTCTTGCAAGGTTGCATTGCGCCTTCCCGGGGGGAGGGTCGGGCGCCGCCCGGGCTGATCGCCCGGGCGAAATAGGTGGGGCAAGCGTGGCGCGGCCCTCGCCGGCACTTCCTCAGCAACCTGTTAGGAGTTTTCCACCGGTTTGAATTCCGATAGGCTCGGGTTCGAAATTCGCGTGTGGGGGAAATCGTGTGAGCAGATTCGACAGATATATGCTGTCGCAATTCATGGTGCTTTTCGGGTTCTTCGCGCTCGTGCTCGTGTCCATCTTCTGGATCAATCAGGCCGTGCGCATGTTCGACAGGCTGATCGGTGACGGGCAACCGGCCTGGGTCTTTCTCGAATTCACGGCGCTCACCCTGCCCGGGGTGATCGGTGTTGTGCTGCCCATCGCGGCCTTTGCGGCGTCGGTCTATGTCACCAACCGGCTGTCAACCGAGAGCGAGCTGACCGTGATGCAGGCCACCGGCTATTCGCCCTGGCGGCTGGCGCGGCCCGTGGCGATCTTCGGCGTGATCGTTGCGGTGATGATGTCGATCCTCACGCATCTGCTGATCCCGACAAGCCTTTCTCAACTCAGATTGCGGCAGGTCGAGGTCACGCAGAACATCACTGCCCGCCTGCTGACCGAGGGCGAATTCCTGCACCCTGCCCCCGGCATCACCTTCTACATTCGCGAAATCACCCCCGAAGGAGCACTCCGCGATGTCTTCCTGTCGGACCGGCGCGATGCGGCAAGCACGGTCATCTACACGTCGAGCGAGGCGTATCTGGTCCGCGAAGGCGACGGCACGAAACTGGTGATGGTCAACGGGCTGAGCCAGATCCTGCGGCCGCGAAACACGCAGCTTTTCACCACGACCTTCGACGATTTCTCCTATGATATCTCAAGCCTCCTGTCGCGCCGGGAGGTTGATCTCAACAACATCACCTACGCGCCCACCTCCGAATTGCTGCTGACACCGCAAGAGGCGAGCCTGCGCACCGGCAGTTCCCTCGGCGAAGTGGCATTCGAGGCGCATAACCGCTTCGAACAGGCGTTCTTTTGCATCATTGCGGCGCTCATCGGCTTCTCCATGCTGCTGCTGGGTAGCTTCAGCCGGTTTGGTGTCTGGTGGCAGATCCTGAGTGCTTTCACGCTTCTTGTCGGGCTCAAACTCATCGAAAGCGCGGTGGCCGGTGTGGTGCTGGCCAATGCCGCCGCCTGGCCGATGCTGTATCTGCCCTCGCTGATCGGAGGGGCGCTCGCGCTCATCCTGCTCTGGCTGGCGGCCAATCCGGGGCTTCTGCGCCGACGCTCGAGGGCGGACGCATGATCCTGCATCTCTATTTCGCGCGCAAGTTTCTGTGGACCTTCCTGTTGATCGCCGGGGTGTTCGTGGTGCTGATCGCGCTGATCGACCTTGTGGACAAGTTGCAGGACTTTCCCGATCTTCCCTTGCGCTCCGTGGCCGGGATCGTGCTGCTCAAGCTGCCTGAAGGGAATTACGAAATTCTGCCGCTGGTGATGCTTCTGGCCACGGTGGCGCTGTTTCTCAGGCTCGCGCGCTCGTCCGAGCTTGTCGTGCTGCGGGCGTCGGGCCGCTCGGGTTTCGGCGGGCTTATGGCACCGCTCATCGTTGCGGCCCTCATCGGCATCATTGGTGTCACTGTGCTCAACCCCATCGTCGCGGCCTCCTCGAAGCGCTACAATGATGTTCAGAACAGCTACAAGGGAGGTGGATCGGATGTGCTCGCCATCTCCTCAGACGGGCTCTGGCTCCGGCAGGGCAGTGCGACGGGCCAGACCGTGATCCACGCCCTGGGTGCGAGTTCCGATGTGTCGGTGCTCTTCAACACGACCTTCATTTCCTTTTCGCCCGATGGGCAGCCCGAACGCCGCATCAATGCCGATACCGCCCGGCTGGGCAGCGGGGAATGGGTGCTGAGCAATGCCAAGATCTGGAACCTCGCCTCAGGCGGCAATGCCGAGGCCGAGGCGGTTATGCTGGACGAATTCGTCCTGCCTTCCGCGCTCACCCAGGACCGTATCATCGACAGTTTCGGCAAGCCCGAATACATCTCCGTCTGGGAATTGCCGGCCTTCATCGCACAGCTTGAGGATGCAGGCTTCTCGGCCCGGCGCTATGCCATGTGGTTTCAGATGGAGCTTGCACGTCCGTTGTTTCTGGTGGCGCTGGTGATGGTATCGGCGGCGTTCACCATGCGCCACACCCGCACATCGCGAACGGGGCTTTCTGTGATGACGGCGCTGATCCTGGGGTTTGCGCTCTATTACATCCGCAATTTCGCGCAAATCCTGGGAGAGAACGGCCAAATCCCGATCCTGCTGGCCGCCTGGGCGCCGCCGGTGGCCTCGGTTATGCTCGCGGCGGGCATCCTTTTGCATCTGGAGGATGGATGATCCGGCCAGCGTTGCTCTTGTTTCTGCTGGGCATGTGCCTTGCCTTGCCCGGCCCGACCAGCGCACAGCACGCCGCCCCGGCCCAGGCGGCGGCGATGCTGGTGGCCGACGAGGTCTACCTGACCGGCGATGACAGGCTGGTGGCCGAAGGCAATGTGGAGGCGCTGTTCGAGGGCCGCAGGCTACAGGCGCACCGCGTGAGCTATGACAGGCGCAGCGAGACGTTGCAGATCGAAGGGCCGATCACCCTGACCGAAGTGGATGGGCGGGTGCTGGTACTGGCCGACAGCGCGGAGATCGACCGGTCGCTGGAGAACGGGTTGCTGAGAGGCGCGCGGGTGGTCATGGACGATCAGGTG
>SLDH01000093.1 GCA_007125415.1 Roseovarius sp. | reverse complement strand
GGTGTCGCGGATGATCCCGCGCTGCGGGCCTATCTGCAGGATCCGGTGCCGCCCCGGCCGCATTACGCCCATCGCCCGGGCCTCTGGGTGGCACAAGCGCAGTGGCCCCCGGCGGATGCGCCCGAGCGCCGGTATCACCTCAACAGCACGGGCCTCGGGGCCGAGGCGGGCCCGCCACAGCAGATGCGCATCCGCTCGCCGCTCAGCGTGGGCGCCTTCGGGGGGCATTGGTGTGCCTTCGGGATCAACCCCGATCTTCCAGGTGACCAGCGGGGCGAGATGGGCGGCTCGCTGGTTTTCGATACCGATCCGCTGGAAGCGGGGTTCGATCTTCTGGGTGCGCCGGAACTGGAGCTTGAACTGAGCAGTGACACGCCCGTGGCGCAGGTGATCGCCGTGCTTTCGGATGTCGCGCCCGATGGCGCGGCGACACGGGTGAGCTTCGGTGTGCTCAATCTCACGCATCGCGACAGCCACGCCGATCCCGAGCCGCTGGAGCCGGGGCAACGCTATCATCCGCGCCTCAGGCTCAACGAATGTGGCCACAGGTTTGTGGTCGGGCATCGCCTGCGCATCGCGCTTTCGACAAGCTACTGGCCCATCGTGTGGCCCGCGCCGGAAGCCACCACGCTGACCTTAACCGCGGGCGCCTCGCTGCTGCGCCTGCCCGAATGCGCTGTGCGCCCACAGGAGGCCGAACCCCCTGTCTTCGAGCCGCCGGAGGCCGCGCCTGCCCTGCCCACGACGCAGATCGAGCCGCCGCGATTCGAAAGCCGGATCACTCATGATGTGGTCTCCGGCCACCAGACGCATTATCGGCTGACCGATGAAGGCGTTACGCGGTTCGACACGAAAGACGGCTGGAGCGTGGCGAAACGACGGGAAGAGTGGTATCACATCCACCCGGACGATCCCGCGAGCGCAGCGATCACCGTCGAATGCAATGACCGCTACAGCCGCGCCGCCTGGTCGGTCGAGACACGCAGCTATTCCAGAATGACCTGCGACGGGTCGAACTTCCATCTGGAGGCGGTTCTGGAGGCCTCCATGGACGGGATGAAACTCTTTGAGAAGACCTGGGACTTCTCCGTCCCGCGCGATCTGAACTGACCGGCTCCGGCGCTTCCGGCACACGCCTTGCGACGGGGTGAAATTCACCACCCGCCCTTGCGGCCCCCCCGGCGCGCCACTAAGACTCGCTTAGGAACTTTCCGTGTAAGCCACGGACGCAACGCTGAGGCAGCATATATGACAGACCCATACGAGACCTACATGAACACGCTCGTGCCGATGGTGGTGGAGCAGACGAGCCGGGGCGAGCGCGCCTATGACATCTTCTCGCGGCTGCTCAAGGAGCGCATCATCTTCCTCAGCGGGCCGGTGCATGACGGCATGTCGAGCCTCATCGTGGCGCAGCTTCTGCATCTCGAGGCGGAAAACCCGTCCAAGGAAATCTCCATGTATATCAACAGCCCCGGTGGCGTGGTGACCTCCGGTCTGTCGATTTACGATACCATGCAATACATCAAGCCGAAGGTCTCCACGCTGGTGATCGGGCAGGCGGCCTCGATGGGCTCGCTGCTGCTCACGGCCGGAGAGCCGGGGATGCGGTTTTCGCTGCCCAACAGCCGCGTCATGGTGCACCAGCCCTCGGGCGGCTATCAGGGGCAGGCCACGGATATCATGATCCATGCGCAGGAAACCCAGAAGCTCAAGACCCGGCTGAACGAGATTTACGTCAAGCATACCGGCCAGACGCTCAAGAAGGTGGAAGATGCGCTGGAGCGCGACAATTTCATGTCGCCTTCGGAGGCCAAGGATTGGGGACTGATCGACGAGATCGTCGAGAATCGCATCAAACCCGACGATGAAGCCGGCTGACGGCCATGTGTGTAGGCCCCTCGGTGGCGCGCGAGAATTTGCGATTGTGGTGCTGTTGCGCCTGCCTTAAGTTAGAGGGACATGACGTGAAGACACGAGGACGAACAGGACCGAAAGGTGTGACCGAGCATGGCGAATAATTCAGGCAGTGACAGCAAGAATACCCTCTATTGCAGCTTTTGTGGCAAAAGCCAGCATGAGGTGCGCAAGCTGATCGCAGGCCCCACGGTGTTCATCTGTGATGAATGTGTCGAACTGTGCATGGATATCATCCGCGAGGAAACCAAGACAGCCGGGCTCAAATCCTCCGACGGGGTGCCTACCCCGCGCGAAATCTGCGGCGTGCTGGACGATTACGTGATCGGACAGGCGATTGCCAAGCGGGTGCTTTCGGTGGCGGTGCACAACCATTACAAGCGCCTCGATCACTCCGGCAAGGCCGGCGAGATCGAATTGCAGAAGTCCAACATCCTGCTGATCGGGCCAACCGGCTGCGGCAAGACACTGCTGGCGCAGACGCTCGCGCGGATCCTCGATGTGCCTTTCACCATGGCTGATGCCACCACCCTCACCGAAGCGGGCTATGTGGGCGAGGATGTGGAGAACATCATTCTCAAACTCCTTCAGGCCAGCGAGTACAACGTGGAACGCGCGCAGCGCGGCATTGTCTATATCGATGAGGTGGACAAGATCACCCGCAAGTCGGAAAACCCCTCGATCACCCGCGACGTCTCGGGCGAGGGAGTGCAGCAGGCGCTCCTGAAGCTGATGGAAGGCACCGTGGCCGCCGTGCCGCCGCAAGGCGGGCGCAAGCATCCGCAGCAGGAATTCCTGCAGGTTGATACGACGAATATCCTCTTCATCTGCGGCGGTGCCTTTGCGGGCCTCGACAAGATCATCGCCGCGCGCGGCAAGGGCTCGGCCATGGGCTTTGGTGCCGATGTGCGCGACGTGGATGCGCGCGGCGTGGGCGAAATTTTCACCGATCTCGAGCCTGAGGATCTGCTCAAGTTCGGCCTGATCCCCGAATTCGTGGGGCGCCTGCCTGTGATCGCCACGCTGGAGGATCTCGATGAGGACGCGCTCATCACCATCCTGACCCAGCCGAAGAACGCGCTGGTGAAGCAATATCAGCGCCTGTTCGAGCTTGAGAATGTGCAACTGACCTTCACAGATGATGCGCTGACCGCCATCGCCAGGCGCGCAATCAAGCGCAAGACCGGCGCGCGCGGCTTGCGCTCGATCCTCGAAGATATCCTTCTGGACACGATGTTCGAATTGCCGGGCATGGACACGGTCGAGGAAGTTGTCGTCAATGAGGAAGCGGCCAATTCGGATGCGGCACCGCTGATGATCTATTCCGAAAGCAAGAAGGAGGCGAGCAGCGCAAGCTGATCGCTTCCGAACACTGCTTGCGCTGGACCTTTGGCTGTCAATGCGCCATAGGAGAAGGGCAGCGCGCCGGAGGGTTTGGATGGGCATTCTCAACACACTTCTTCAATCCGTGACCTGGTGGAACGGGGCAACGCTCAATACACGGCTCTGGACATGGCGCCACGGGGTGCGCGTCGGCGAAGATGAGCAAGGCAATGTCTTTTATCGCGACAAGGATGACAAACGCCGCTGGGTCATGTTCAACGGAGAAGCGGAGGCCAGCCGCGTGAGCCCCGATTGGCACGGATGGCTGCATCACACCTATGTCGAGCCGCCCACCGATGCACCCTTGCCGCGCAAGCCCTGGGAGAAGCCCCATGAGGAAAACCTGACGGGGACACCGCTGGCCTATACGCCACCCGGATCGATCCGCAGGGGGGCACCGAAAGAGCGGCGTGACTACGAGGCCTGGAGCCCGGAATAGAAACATGTCGGATCACAGGACAGAGGTATTCGTCGGCGGGATCGTGCTGGCTACAGCGATCGGGTTTCTGGTTTATGCGAGCCAGATTGCGGGGTTTTCGACCGGCAAATCCGAGTATCAGCTAAGCGCCAGCTTTCGCAGCGCCGACGGGGTCGATGTGGGAACCGATGTCCGGTTGGCCGGTGTCAAGGTGGGCCGGGTGGCGGCGATCACCCTCGATCCTGTCACCTATCGCGCTCAAACGGTGTTCACTGTGCGGGATGGGATCGAGTTGCCCGAGGACAGCGCGATCTCGATCAGTTCGGAAGGGCTGTTGGGCGGTAATTTCGTCGAAATCCTGCCGGGTGGCTCGCCCTTCATGCTGGCCGCCGGTGATGAAATCGAATTCACTCAAGGCTCGATCAGCCTGATCAGTCTCCTGATGAAATTCGTCGCCGGGAGCGAGGATAACGGCGGATGAGGCGGGTTCTTCTGCTGCTCGGCCTCGGCCTTGCGCCAAACATTGTCGTCGCTCAGCAGAATGTGACGGCTGGTGACGGTGCGGTGTTGCGGTCGCTGGAGAAGATCTCCGGGAACGTCAGCGAATTTGCTTTGCAGAATGGTGAGTCGTTCGAGGTCGGCCGCATGACCGTGACATTGCGCGCCTGTCGCTACCCGCCCGAAAACCCGGCAGGCGAGGCTTTCGCCTATCTGACGATCTCGGAAGAGGGCCGCGATCAGCCCGAATTCGATGGCTGGATGATCGCGTCCTCGCCGGCGCTCAATGCGCTGGAGCATCCGCTCTATGATGTCTGGGTGTTGCGCTGCAAGACCGACTGAGGATCGGTGTCAAGCGCGACGGCGTTGATGGAGCACTCAAGTCCGAGCGCCTGTCGGAGACGCCGGTGATAGGCTGCGCGGCTGATTTCCACCGCACCGAGGCGGGCAAGATGTGCGGTGATGAATTGGGTGTCGAAAAGCGTGAAGCCACATAGGCGCAGATGATCGGTGAGATGCGCCAGCGCGATTTTCGAGGCATCGGTCCGGTACGAGAACATGCTTTCTCCGAAAAAAGCGCCGCCAATGGACACGCCATAGACCCCACCCGCCAGCATTCCGTCCTGATGGATCGAGAGGGCATGAGCGTGGCCCATGTCATGCAGGCTTGTGTAAAGCCTGGCGATTGGCGCGTTGATCCAGGTTTCGGGTCGGTCCGCGCAGGCTGCAAGAACAGCGTCGAAATCGCGGTTGAGAAAGACCTGATACGCCCCGCGCCGCATGCGCCGTGCCAGCGATCGTGAGATGTGAAACTGCCCGAGCGGCAAGATCCCCCTTTGGCGTGGATCGACCCAGAAAAGTTCGGGGTCATCCCGGCTTCTGGCCATGGGAAAGACGCCGTTCCTGTAGGCTTCCAGCAAAATCCCGGGGGTCGGCGTGTCGAAACCTGAACTCATCGGATATGAGGCTCACTCCCGAAGGTTGCTCTCCAGCCAGTTTTCCAGCCAATGTATGTTATAGGTGCCCTGCTGGATGTCTTCCTCCTGCAACAGCGCGTCAAAGAGCGGCAGGGTGGTGTCCACGCCATCGACAATAAGCTCGCCGAGCGCCCGATTGAGCCGCGCAAGCGCTGCGCGGCGGTCGGGGCCGTGCACGATCAGCTTGGCGATCAGGCTGTCGTAATAGGGAGGAATCTTGTAGCCATCATAGAGCGCGGAATCCATCCTCACCCCAAGGCCACCGGGCGCGTGAAACTGGGTGATCCGGCCGGGGCGCGGCGAGAAATCAGGCAGCTTCTCGGCAGTGATGCGGACTTCGATGGCATGGCCATTGATCACCAGATCATCCTGCGTGAAGGACATGGGCAGCCCTTCAGCCACACGGATCTGCTCATGCACCAGATCGACCCCGAAAATCGCCTCGGTCACCGGGTGTTCCACCTGAAGGCGCGTATTCATCTCGATGAAATAGAAGGCTCCGTTCTCGTAGAGAAATTCGATCGTACCTGCGCCGCGATAGCGAATGCTGGCGCAGGCATCCGCGCAGACCTTGCCGATCCGCGCGCGCTCCTCTGCGGTGATGGTGGGGCCGGGCGCCTCTTCCAGTACCTTCTGGTGGCGCCGCTGCAAGGAGCAGTCGCGCTCTCCCAGATGAACGGCATGCCCCTTGCCATCACCGAAAACCTGTATTTCGATATGGCGCGGTGTGCTGAGATATTTCTCGATATAGACCTCGTCATTGCCGAACGCGGCCTTGGCCTCGGAGCGCGCGGTGAGAAAGGCGCGCTCGATCTCGCCTGCATTCCTTGCCACCTTCATGCCGCGCCCGCCACCGCCCGCCGTGGCCTTGATGATCACCGGATACCCGATCGTCTCGCCCAGTCGCCTCGCTTCGGCCACATCCGGCACACCCCCGTCCGAGCCGGGCACGCAAGGAACGTTCAGCGCCTTCATCGTGTCCTTGGCGGTGATCTTGTCGCCCATGATGCGGATATGTTCGGCGCTGGGGCCGATGAAGGTGAGCCCGTGATCCTCGACGATCTGCACGAAATTCGCGTTTTCCGAAAGAAACCCGTAGCCCGGATGGATGGCCTGCGCGCCCGTCACTTCGCAGGCGGCGATGATCGCAGGGATGGAGAGATAGCTTTCCGAGCTTGGCGGCGGACCGATGCACACGCTTTCATCGGCCATGCGCACATGCATCGCATCGGCATCGGCGGTGGAATGCACAGCCACGGACCGTATGCCCATTTCGCGCGCCGCGCGGATCACGCGCAGGGCGATCTCTCCGCGGTTGGCGATCAGGATTTTCTCGAACATGGCCGCACCTTACTCGATGATCATCAAGGGCGCGCCATATTCCACCGCCGCACCATCTTCGATCAGGATGCGCCTGACGGTTCCGGAACGCTGGGCCGGAATGTGGTTCATGGTTTTCATCGCCTCGATGATCAGCAGCGTATCCCCTTCGGACACCGCATCGCCCACGCTCACGAAGGCGGGCGCGCCGGGCTCGGCCTGCATGTAGACCGTCCCCACCATGGGCGAGGCAACGGCACCAGGATGATCGGCTGGGTCTTCCACCGCAGCGGCAGGCGCCGGACCGGGGGGTGGTGCGGCATGGGCGGTTGGGGGCACGGGCGCGCCCGGCGCCACGGCGGCAGGTGCCGCCGGTGCGGGTTGTGCAGCAGCCTCGGGCCGGCGGCTGATGTGAACATTCAGGCTGTCATTATCGGCGTAATTTCTCTTGACCTGCAGGTCGGTCAATTCGTTCTCGTTGAGCAACTCCGCCAGAGCCTTGATGAAGGCGACATCGGCATCATGGGTGTTATTGGACATCTGGCTCCTCGGGGCATGGCGGTCTGTGGCGAAAGGTCACCGGCTGATCTGCATTTTTCGCTTATAGGCCAAGCCGAGAGGTGATTAAAGCATGGTTTTTGCCCCCGAACACCGTAGCGCGGCATTCGTCAGGTATGCGGGGTGGGCCATCTCCGCCGCGCCCCGGAGAGGGCGTTGAACATCACCGCTCCCAGCAGAACGGCACCGCCCAGCAAGGTCTGGGCGGCCGGCACCTCGTTCAGCACCAGCCAGACCCAGACAGAGGCAAGTACCACCTCGGACATTGACAGCAAGGTGAGCTGTGCCGCCGGCACGGATTTCGACCCGATGGTGTAAAGTACGAGCCCCGCGCCCACCTGAAACAGGCCCATGCCGAGCGAGATGCCCGCATCATTCGCGTTCAGAACGAAGGGCAGCCCCAGCACAAGGCAGATGCCCCCCATCACCGGAATGGCCAGCAGACCCGACAGGAAGACGCAAGGAAGCATATCACCCGACCGTCCCCAGCGCAGTGTGATGGTGAAGACGGCAAATCCGAAGGCGGCGCCGAGGGCGGCAAGATTGCCCCAGAATGCGCCCTCGCCGAACTTGCCCCCCATCATTACCCCGATCCCGATCAGCGCCACGGCGATGGAAAGCCATGTCTGCCAGCGCACCGCTTCGCCGAGGATGAGCATGCCGAGGATGGCCGCCATGAAGGGTGCGGAGGCGAAGATCAGCATGACATTGGCCACGGTCGTGGTCTGAAGCGCGATGATCCCGCCCGTGTAGGCACCCATCAAGGCGCAGGCCCCGATCAGACCGGGCCAGCCGAGCCGGGCAATCATCGTGAAGGCGCTGCGCCCGGTGCGCAGGCGGATCACGATATAGAGCAGCAGGGCCAGCCCGAAGGAGCGGTAGAACAGGATCTGCCAGACCGTGGCTTCCTCGATCAGGCGGATGCCGAGCCCCACGGTTGACCAGATCACACCGGCAAGCAGGACGAGCAGGACGCCCGCGCGCTCGTCCGGGGCGGCGGTGAGCTCACGTGTTGTCATGATGCGCCGCGTGTCTGGCAGGTGTCAGCGCGTCCTCTTCCTCGCTCTCGGGCGCGGCGGGGATGGGGTTGCCGGGTGCATAGAGTGTTTCGGCCACGATGGCCGGATCATCGGTATCCTTCACCGCGCGCCATTCGCGATAACCCAGATAGATCCCGCCGATCACGATCAGGGTCATGCCGGCCAGCGTGTTCCATGGCGGCACCTCTCCCCAGAGCAGATAGGCAACGAGCGCGATGAGCGGCAGATAGGTATAGTCGAACGGGGCAAGCAGGCTCGCATTGGTGATCTGATAGGCCCGCGAGAGAAGCATCCACCCGATCATGCCCGCCGTGCCCAGCAACAGAAGCATGGGCCAGTCGCCGGGCTGGTCGAGCGGGAAGGCAAAGCGCAGGTGATCCACCTCGATGATGCGTCCCACCACGATGCTGGTCAGCCAGCCCATGGGCAGGATCGCGATTCCCGCGAAGGTCAGGGTCTGCAGCCCGACGGTCAGCGGGCTTTCCGCCTCGCCGATCTTTCGCGCGAGGATCTGCGAGACCGAATAGGTCACCGCGCAGATGAGCGGCAGCACAGCCACCCATGTGAAATTCTCGCCCGTCGGGTTGACGGAAATGAGCACCCCTGAAAATCCCAGAACGAGAGCGGCGACGCGATGCGCGCCGATGCTTTCCTTGAGCCAGAAAACCGCCAGCAACGCGGTGAAAAGCGGCGCGGAGAAGAAGATCGTGGTCACCTCGGCCAGCGCCATGAAGGGAAAGGCGGTGTAGAACAGCGAAAAGCCGATGACGAAAAGCAGCCCCCGTATCAGATGCAGCCGCCAGAGCGGGCTGAGGATGCGGTGCGAGCCGCCCAGCCAGAGGATCAGCGGCACCAGCACGACCACCGCCACGACCGAGCGCACGAAGATGAGCATCCAGATCGGATAGTCGACCAGCAAGGCCTTCATCGTCACATCCTGCATGACGAAAAAGATCATGCCGATCATCACCCAGGAAATGCCACGCAGCGCGTTTGCGGGCGGCGCAAGCAAGGCAGGTGGGGTGAGGCTGGTCATCTGGGGTATCCGGTGCAGGGGAGGGTTTGCGCCCAAGGCTGCACGCCGCCTCTCAAGGCTGTCTCGTTCAAAAACGACACCTTGTCGCAAACAGGTGCTGTCCGGGGCAGGAGCCTCATGGCAGTTCGCTCCGCCCGAGGGGCCTGTGCGAAGGCTCTGCCGCGCGCCTCCGGCGTCCGGTCAGGGCCGGCCGGCTCTGGTCAGCTTGGGACGCGTCAGATGCAGCGGAGCGGTGGCAGCCGCGGCTTCGGGCGTCAGGCCGCAATCGAAGACCACGTCCGAGCCCAGCGAAAACGCGCGCATCTCCGGGCGGATCGCATCGGCGAGGCGATGGAAGGGAGCTGCAAGTGTCAGGCCCTGCGGGCCGCCGCCGATCAGCAGCGGCGCGATGGCGACCTGAAGGCGGGTGAGCAGACCTTTTTCGAGAAAGCGGGAGATCGTGATCGACCCGCCCTCGACCAGCAGGTTCTGCAGGCCCTCGGCCCTGAGTGCCGCCGCGATATCGGCAGGGTCAAGCAGCCCGTCACGGGGCGTGAGCCGGATCACCTCGACGCCGGCAGGCCGGGGGCGGTCCACCGCCTGGATCACGAATCTGCGGATGCCGTCCTCGGCCAGCACCGGCGCATCGTCGGGCAGACGGCCCCGAGGGTCGATGACCACCCGTGCCGGGCTGTCTCCGCTGCAGAGCCGCACCGTCAGCCGCGGGGTGTCATGCAGCGCCGTGCGCACACCAATGACCACCCCATCGACAAGCGCGCGCATCCGGTGCAGATGGGCCAGCCCGTCGGGGCCTGACACATCCCGGGCATCTCCCGTCACGGTGGCCACGCGACCATCGAGCGACTGGCCGATCTGTGCCACCGAGACCGGCCCGACATCGCGCCGCGCAAGCGGCCCGTAGAGTGCGAGTGCCGCGTGTTCTCCGGAGGTCCAGTGCCCGCAACAGGTGCAGGCCGTGCCCTGCCGTACCGCAAGCAGGCGCTTCCAGACAGAAGGCGTGACATCAACGCAGGTCATGAGCGGTCTCGCGCGGCGGGCTCGGGCGGGAAGGCGAGAAGATCGACATGCCCGATCGTGCAGGCCGACCGATCGGCGGCATCGGCACGCGATTGGCCCCAACCTTCGGCACCGCCCGCGCCGGCCTCGGCGGCGGCCCGGGCAATACCCCGGGTAAGCTCGCGGTGCAGCGCCGCACTCTCGGGGCCAAGCTTCCACGGGCTCTCGGCACAGTGCACGGAAAAGCCCGCATCGGCAAGGAGCGCTGCCGTCCGCTCTGCGGCCTGTGGCCCGAGCGCCGGACCGAACCCCTTGTCGCCTTGCTGATGTCGGTTGAACGCCGCGGTCACGGCGCTGTCGCGCGGGTCGTCGGGTGTCCACTCCATCCGTCCATCATAGCTGAGCGCCGCGTAAAAGGGCACCCTCAGCCGCCCCACAAGGCCCGCGACCCATGCCTCGGAAGCGAGATCCAGGAGGGCCGACGCGGTGACGAGTGTCGCGCCCTCCAGCGGCAGGGCGTCGAGATCGCCAAGATCGATCCGTATCAACTCCGCCGATGGTCCAGCAGCCTTTTCGGCTGCATCGAGAAGCGCGCGGTCGTTATCGACGAGGCGCCAGCGTGTATTCTCCGGCAGCCAGGGCGCGAGAGCGCGGCAGGTCGCCCCGGTGCCGCAGCCAAGATCGACGATGAGCGGCGACG
>SLDH01000330.1 GCA_007125415.1 Roseovarius sp. | reverse complement strand
TCATCGGGCTTGCTGCGGGGTTCATCGCCACGCGGGTGATGCGCATCGAGGCGGATATCATCACCACGATGGCCATCGGCATTGCAGGCGCGCTGATCGGTGGGTTGATGCTGCAGTTGATGCTGACCGTGCTTGGGGCGCTCTCGGGGCTGATCGGTGCGGTGCTGGGGGCTTTGGCGCTGATCTGGCTGTGGCAATATTACAAGGCCCGGAAGTAAAGCGGCAAAGGCTCACCCTCGAAGAAGTGGGGCCGGATGGTTACTCACACCACCCGGCCCGCCCTGTTGGACTTTTTCGAACCACGGGCAAAGGGAGGAGGGTATCGCCTATGGCTCTTCGCTTTTTTGGGCTGCGAACAAAGGGAGGAGGTATCATCCGCAACCGCTCTAGAGTGGCTCCAGATTGCCGCATTGCAGCGACAAGGGAAACGAAAAAATGCTGCAGGTGCGCTAAAATTCACAAAACTCTGATGTTTCGAAGAAATATGAGTATTTGAATAGCATTTTGCCCGCCTTTTGGGCGGCCGGCATAGCTGCACGATTCTGCAGCAGCAAAGTCCCTGATGATCATGCGCTGCCTGCCGTGCCTTGTGGTTTCTGGGGTTTGAAGGGGGCCATGCCTGCGCGCGCCAGCGCGTCGGCCTGCTCGTTTTCGGGGTGGCCCGCATGGCCCTTGACCCATTCCCAGGTCACTTCGTGTCGCGCCTGAGCCGCGTCCAGCCGCTGCCAAAGCTCCACATTCTTGACCGGTTTCCTGGCGGAGGTCTTCCAGCCGTTGCGCTTCCAGCCATGTATCCAGCCGGTTACCCCGTTTTTGACATAGGCGCTGTCGGTCACGATGGTGATGCGGGCGGGCCGCCCGAGCGCTTCCAGCGCCTTTATCGCCGCGAGCAGTTCCATGCGGTTATTGGTTGTCTCGGCCTCGCCGCCCATGAGTTCGCGCTCCTTGAGCACTTTGTCGCCCTGCATCGCGCGCAGCAGCACGCCCCAGCCGCCCGGGCCGGGATTGCCCGAACAGGCCCCGTCCGTATAGGCGAAAAGCTCAGCCATGCGCGGCGATGGTCACCCAGGGCGCGACGACACCGTCGAGCCCCTTGTCCGCCCCCGTGGTCGAGGAAAAAGCTGTGAGGCCCGCCGCGCGCAAGAGATCGCACAGTTCTTCTTCGGTGTAATAGGTATAAAGACGCCCCAGATTGTCGCGCCGCTCACCGGTGCCGGTTTTCATGCCGATGTGAAACAATCCGCCCGGTCTGAGCGCGCGGCGCAGGGCGTCAAGATGGCGCGGCATGTCGGCTCTTGGCGCGTGGAGAAGGCTGAAATTGGTCCATATTCCATCATAGAGCGCATCCCCCGCGATGTCGTCGAATGTGGCTTGCCATGCGGTGACACCGGGATGCGTCGCCGCCATTGCCACCATTTCCGCCACCGCATCGGTGGCATCGACGCGCAGCCCGGCCCGGGCCATCGCCGCCGCTGTCACACCCGGGCCACAGCCGAGATCGAGCACATGCCCGCCGCGCGGGATGCCGCCGATGAAGGCTGTCAGGACCGGATCATCACCGCTCTTCGCGGTCATCGTCGCGTAGTCCTGCGCCATCCGTGCATAGGTTGCGGCGGTCTCTTCATCCATGCTCAAGGGAAGACCCCCACGCCAAGGCATGCCACGACGATCACCGTCAGCAGAACCCGTAATTGCATCCACCACTCCGGTGCCACGCCGTAACGCCAGAAAAGCCAGTCGAGCCCGAGAAGTCCGATGAAACCGATGATCAGATAGATTGCGGCAGTTGCCGGCCCGCCGCCGGTCATGAAGAAAGCCCAGAGTGCCGGCAGGACCGAAAGCACATAGCCCGAAGTGGCCTGTGCGCCGCTCAGGCGTGTGGCGAAGCCCCATAGCACGCCCGACATGAAACTCAGGATAACCGCCCCGTAAAAGAGCCCGACATAAGGCCCGGCAAAGCGCGGGCCGATGTTTTGTGCCGTCCAGAGGCCCAGATCGGGGCGAAGCACGGTCAGGGCGCCCCAGAGGAAAGGAAGCAGGCCGGCAAGGCCAAGCAAAAGAGGCGTGCGGGGTATCGACATGCGTGGCAACATGGCCTGCGGAGAGGCCGGTGGCAAGGGCTCCCCTGCCTTTGGTCGCGCCGGTATGCGGAGCGCGCCTTTCTCGCAGAGATCGCGGCCGCAGACCGCCGCCGCCTCACGGTTGACAGCGTTTCCGCATCAGTCCGGCCTGGGCATCGAGAACACGTCGCGGATCACCGCGTAATCCATGTACCCCAGGCGCGAAAGCGGCCGGTACCGGGTGATGTCAAACCGTCCATCGACAAGGCAATCGTCGCGCATATGCACGCCCGTCACTTCCCCGAATACCACGAAATTCGCCTCGCCGGGCAAGCTGACGATCTTTGTCAGCCTGCATTCGAGGGCGGCAGGGGCCGTGGCCACCCGGGCGCAGGGAATTGTCACGCAGGCAGCCTTTTCCAGCGACGCAAGATCGAACTCGTCCACCTCCGCGCCGCAGGTGGCGGCGGTCTGGTTCATTGCCTTCGTCATGGCCTCCTCGACGATGTTGACACAAAAGTTCCCTGTCTCGCGGATATTGGCCACGCTGTCCTTGGTGCTGGCGCGATCCGGCTTGGCGCCGCCAGAGGCAAACATCACCTGGGGCGGGACGTAGGCCACCGCGTTGAAGAAGGAATAGGGCGCCAGATTGTCATGGCCGCTCGGCCCCCGTGTCGAAATCCAGCCAATGGGCCGCGGGCTCACGATGGCGTTGAACGGATTGTGCGGCAGGCCGTGGCCATCCTTGGGCTCATAGAACATGAAGTGCCTTTCAAACTGATTT
>SLDH01000082.1 GCA_007125415.1 Roseovarius sp. | reverse complement strand
CATTTCCTCGAGGAACATCGCGGCCTCTTCCGGGTCCAGCCGGCTGATCTCTTCCTCGATCTGCGCGCTGATCACGACGCTCGCAGCCCCTTGTTGCGCTGCCATCTCCTCGACCTGGGCAGAGAGAGCATTACCGCTCGCGGCGCTGCCCTCATCGACATTGCAGACATAGAGGATCGGCTTGGTGGTCAGCAGTTGCAGCCCCTTCCACGTCTTTGCATCCTCGGCCTCCACCACCACGCTGCGGGCGGGTCGGCCCTCCTCCAGCGCGGTCTGGGCAAGGGCGAGTAGACGGTCCTGCTCCACCGCCTCCTTGTCATTGCCCTTGAGCTTGCGAACGAGCCCCGCGCGGCGCTTTTCGATGCTTTCGAGATCGGCGAGCATCAGTTCGGTCTCGATCACCTCTGCATCTGCCACCGGATCGACACGGCCTTCCACATGGGTCACGTCATCATCCTCGAAACAGCGCAGCACATGGGCGATGGCGTCGGTCTCGCGGATATTGGCCAGAAACTGGTTGCCGAGTCCCTCGCCCTTGCTGGCCCCCTGAACAAGGCCCGCAATATCCACAAAGGTCATGCGCGTGGGGATCATCTGTTTCGACCCTGCGATTTCAGCGAGCTTTTCGAGCCGCGCATCAGGGACGGCCACATCGCCCACATTGGGCTCGATGGTGCAGAAGGGGAAGTTGGCAGCCTGAGCCGCCGCTGTTCTGGTCAGCGCGTTGAAAAGGGTCGATTTGCCTACATTGGGCAGACCCACAATTCCCATCCTGAACCCCATGTGTGCGGCCTCCTCAGCATCAGTCGCGCCCGTCTACGCAGCGCGTGGTGAAGGGTCAAGGGGCTTGCAGGACTGGCTGATCAGCCCAGTGCCGCAGCTTTCACATCCTTGTCGATATAGGGCAGATATTGCTCGAAATTATCGGCAAACATCGCCACCAGCCGCGCAGCTTGCCTGTCATAACTTTCGGGATTGTCCCATGTGCGGCGCGGGTTCAACAGCACCGGCGGCACGCCGGGCACCTCGATGGGAACCTCGAAGCCGAAATTGTCGTCCTTGCGGAATGCCACCTTGTTCAGCGAGCCGTCAAGTGCTGCGGTGAGCAGGGCGCGGGTGGCCTTGATGGGCATGCGCGATCCGGTGCCATAAGCGCCGCCGGTCCAGCCGGTATTCACAAGCCAGCAGGTCGAGCCATGCTTGGCGATCTTCTCGCGCAAGAGGTTGCCATAGACTTCCGGCCGCCGCGGCATGAAGGGTGCGCCGAAGCAGGTTGAGAAAGTCGGCTCGGGCTCGGTGATGCCGCGCTCGGTGCCAGCCACCTTGGAGGTGAAGCCGCTCAGAAAGTGATACATCGCCTGTGCGGGGGTCAGCCGTGCGATAGGTGGCAGGACGCCGAACGCATCACAGGTGAGCATGATGATGTTCTTGGGATGCCCGCCGATGGCCGATTTCGAAGCATTGGAAATATAGTCCAGCGGGTAGGCACAGCGCATGTTTGCGGTCAGTGAGGCATCCTTGAAATCAAGCTCCAGCGTGTCGGGATCGAAGATCATGTTTTCGATCACCGTGCCGAACTTGCGGGTGGTCGCGTAGATTTCGGGCTCGGCGTCGGGGTCGAGATTGATAGTCTTGGCATAGCAGCCACCCTCGAAGTTGAAGGTGCCGCGATCCGACCAGCCATGTTCGTCATCGCCGATGAGCGTGCGTTCGGGGTCAGCGGAAAGTGTTGTCTTGCCGGTGCCGGAAAGCCCGAAGAAAATGGCGGTATCGACCGGGTTGTTCTTGGCATGATTGGCCGAGCAATGCATCGGCATGATGCCCTTCTCGGGCAGCAGGTAGTTGAGCAGCGTGAAGACCGCCTTCTTGTTCTCGCCTGCATATTCCGTGCCGCCGATCAGGATCAGCCTGCGATCGAAATTCATCGCGATCACGGTTCCCGAACGGCAATCATGCCGGGCGGGGTCGGCCTGAAAACTGGGGCAGTTTATCACGGTATAGTCAGCCACGAACCCGTCAAGATCCTCCGCATCCGGCCGGCGCAGCATGTGACGGATGAAAAGCCCGTGCCAGGCAAGCTCGGTGATCATCCGCACCTTGATGGAATGCGCCGGATCGGCTCCGGCCCCCAGATCCTGAACATAGCAGTCGCGGCCCTGCATGTGGGCCAACATGTCGTCGTGAAGCGCATCGAACCCTTCCGGCGACATGGCCGCGTTGTTCTCCCACCATATGGTGTCGGTAACGCTTTCAGTCTTGACCACATGCTTGTCCTTCGGGGAGCGCCCAGTGAACTTGCCGGTGGTCACCAGAAAGGTGCCGCCGTTGCCCAGATCGCCCTCACCATTTCGCAGCGCGGCCTCGATCAGCGCCGGCTCGATCATGTTGTAATGCACATTCCCAAGGCCGGTGATGCCTTGATCCTCAAGGCGGAATTGCGGGTTGACCCGTCCTGATGTCATCGATGCATGCTCCTGTCACGATGCGCTTCGTCGACGGTTCCGCCGTTTGCATGGGCGCTGTCGACCACAGTATGCGCGCCTCATAACATGACGCTTCCGGGAAAGAACAGGCAGCTTTTCAGGCGTTAGCGCAACCAAGTTCAGGTTAGCGCAATCACGCCTGAAACCATCGCTGCGAGCCGGATCCGAAACAGTGACATTGGCAGGATTCTGGCGGGATTCAGTCTTTTGTTAGGCTTTTTTGCTTCACTCAATGGGGAAAAGCGGGGTGATTCTCAGTTTGGGATTGATTGTAAAGGGCGAAAATGCGCATAGTCGCGAAAAAAAGCAGGCAAACAGAGCAGAACAAGGAAAATCCCAATGTCTAAAATCGCCCTCGTGGACGATGACAGAAATATTCTGACATCGGTGGCAATGACCCTTGAGGCAGAAGGGTTTGAAGTCGTTACCTATAATGACGGCCAGCAGGCCTTTGATGCATTCAGCAAATCTCTTCCTGACATGGCGGTTCTCGATATCAAGATGCCTCGCATGGACGGGATGGACCTTCTCCAGCGGCTGCGGCAGAAATCGTCATTGCCGGTGATCTTCCTGACCTCCAAGGACGATGAGATCGATGAAGTTCTGGGCTTGCGGATGGGTGCAGATGACTATGTGAAGAAACCCTTTTCCCAGCGGCTTCTGGTGGAACGTATTCGGGCGCTCTTGCGTCGGCAGGATGCAATCGGTGGCGCGGCGGGGTCCGAAACGGAAGAGACGAAGGTGCTGGAGCGCGGGGAATTGCGGATGGACCCGCTGCGTCATGCGGTGTCATGGAAGGGCATGGACGTGACGCTCACGGTCACGGAATTCCTCCTGCTGCAGGCACTTGCCCAAAGGCCCGGGTTCGTCAAGAGCCGTGATCAATTGATGGATGTGGCCTATGATGATCAGGTCTATGTGGATGACCGCACCATCGACAGTCACATCAAGCGGCTGCGCAAGAAGTTGCGGATGGTCGACCCGGATTTCTCGGCAATCGAGACACTCTACGGTATCGGCTACAGATATAACGAAGAATAATGGCGCTGGCTGAGGGGATCAACGTGCGCGATTTGCCCCCCAGACGGGACGGAGATGTTGTGCTGGGCGAGGATTTCGTTGCGCCCGATAACATTGCCGAGGATGAGCTTCGTGCGAAACGAGCGCGCAGGGGCATGTTTTCCCTGCGCAAGTCGTCGCTGACGCGCAAGATCGTCACGTTCAACCTCATCGCGCTCAATGTTCTTGTGGCCGGTATCCTCTATCTCAACTCATCGCGCGACGAAATCGCGCTGCAGCGCGCCAAGGGTCTCGTTGGCATGACGGAGCTTGCCGCCAACGTTCTGGAAGCGCAGATGCCGGGCACTGCGCCGGTCAACCTGATGACGGGGGACGGTGTGGATGTTCAGGCCACGCTCGACAATCTCAGCCTTGACCGTGGCCTGCAGTTGCTTGTTTTTGACACGCAGGGTCAGCTGGTCGGGCAGGTCGAAGGCACGAATCCCCGGCCGCTTGTCGCGGGGGAGCCACGGCCAACCCTGATTACCGATACGCTCGCCCGGTTCTGGACCTGGATGTCAGCACCTTTCGCCGAGAACCCCGATCAAGCATCGTCCGGCAGTGTCGAGGATACTATTCGCGCGCAGATCGTCGGAACGCTTCACAGCGGCACACGTGCATCCTCGGACAAGGTCGCAGGAGACAATGTCTACATCGTGACCACGCCTGTCTTGCAGGGTGGCGTGCCGGTCGGTGTGGTGGCAATCGTCAGCGCGACGGGGGAAATCGACAACCTCGTGCGGTCCGAGCGCGAACGCGTGCTGCAAATGTTCATCATTGCGACCCTCGTATCGATCGGGCTCAGCCTGATCCTTGCTTCTACCATTGCAAACCCGATCTCCGATCTGGCAGCCGCGGCAGAAATCGGCGGGGATCGAAACCGTAGCGGCAAGGGGGGGCGGATCCGCATCCCCGACCTCACCGCGCGCCCCGATGAGATCGGCCGTCTGAGCGGCGCGCTGCGGGGAATGGTCGCCGCCCTTCACCACCGTATCGACTCCAATGAACAGTTCGCGGCCGATGTGGCTCATGAAATAAAGAATCCGCTCGCGAGCCTGCGCTCGGCCGTGGGCACGATGCGCGTGGCCAAGCGCGAAGACCAGCGCGAAAGACTGCTTGAGGTCATTGAACATGATGTGCGCCGCCTGGACCGCCTGGTGAGCGACATATCGAATGCGTCCCGGCTGGATAGTGAACTCGTCAAGGAAGAGCAGGAACCGTTCGATCTCTTGATGATGCTGCGTAACCTTGGCCAGTTTCTTGGGGAGGATGCCAACAAGCGTGGCATAGATTTCATCACCGATTTTCCGGATCAACCGCTCACCCTGACCGGGCTGGAAGGGCGCCTCGCGCAGGTTTTCGTGAACCTCATCACAAATGCGATCAGCTTTTGCGAAGAGGGTGATGCCATCCGGCTCTGGGTGCGAAGGCGGGAGAATCGCGTTCTCGTCGTTGTCGAGGATACAGGCCCGGGTATTCCCGAGGGGGCCCTGACAAAGATCTTCAAACGCTTCTATTCGCATCGTAGCGAGAGCGAATTCGGCAACAATTCCGGCCTCGGGCTGGCGATCTCGAAGCAGATCGTGGAGGCGCATGATGGCGTGATCTGGGCCGAGAACATCCGACCCACCGACGCTGACATCACCTCCGATCCCTTGGGGGCGCGATTTGTCGTGGGCCTGCCGGTCTGATCCATGTCGCACCCCTCTGTCACACCGGGGTCCGAACTTGTGCTCCATGCCACCACTGTCGCCATCGACGGGAAGGCAGTGCTTATCAAGGGCCCGTCGGGCAGCGGAAAATCCGGCCTTGCATTGCAACTGATGGCGCTGGGTGCGCGCCTTGTCGCGGACGACCGGACGAGCCTTCTGCGCCGCAATGATCTGATCTTGAGCCGCGCCCCGGATACGATCCGCGGTCAGATCGAGGCGCGGGGCATAGGCATCCTGGCCGTCGATCCTGTCGCGGATATCCCCGTGCACCTCGTTGTCGACATGGGCCGGGAGGAAACAGAGCGTTTGCCACCCTTTCGCGAAGAGACAATACTGGATGTGCCGATCACACTGATCAAAAAATGTGCCGCCGCCCATTTTCCGGCAGCGATCAAGCTATATCTGCTTTGTAACCGCGTCGCCTGAGGAAGCCCGATGAGTGCACGAGAACTCGCGCCAACCAGCCGTTTGGTCCTTGTGACCGGGCCGTCAGGTGCGGGCCGCAGCACGGCGATCCGGGTGCTGGAAGATCTGGGGTATGAAGCGATAGACAACATGCCCCTGTCGCTCCTGCCGCGCCTTCTCGAGGGGCCAGTACCGGATAAGCCGCTGGCACTCGGGATCGATGTGCGCAACCGGGATTTCTCGGTGGCCTCGCTGATCGATGTGATCGACGAAATGTCGGGGCAGGGGGACCTCGGAGCCCAGTTGCTCTATCTCGACTGCTCGACCGACGTGCTGCTTCGCCGCTTCTCGGAAACCCGTCGCCGCCATCCCTTGTCACCGGCTGAGGATGCCGACATGGGGATCGCAAGGGAGTTGGATCTTCTGGTACCGGTGCGGGCGCGGGCGGATATGCTGGTGGATACTTCCGAGATGTCGCCGCATGAATTGCGGGCGGAACTGGAACGCTGGTTCGCGACGCGGCGTGCTCAGCGACTGGCCGTCTCGCTCCATTCGTTCTCTTACAAGCGCGGCCTGCCACGTGGCCTAGATTTGGTGCTGGATTGCCGATTTCTGCGCAATCCATACTGGGCGGATCATCTGCGCGATCTCGACGGGCGTTATGAAGAGGTTGCGCGCTTTGTCGCGGGCGATGCCCATTTCGGGCCGTTTCGTGACCGGGTAACGGATCTGGTTCTGTTTCTGCTCCCTGCCTATCAGGCGGAGGGAAAGGCCTATCTCTCGATCGGATTTGGCTGTACGGGCGGACAGCATCGTAGTGTGACCATGGCGGAAACCGTATCGCAAGCGCTTGCGGAAGAGGGCTGGCAGGTGTCAATAAGGCATCGCGAGCTTGAGCGGCAGCCACGTATCGAAACGAAGGAGCCAGGACGCTTTGGCACTGACGCAGACGGGCAGGAGTAGCGGACCGTGATCGGGATCGTGATCGTGGCGCATGGCGGCTTGGCCGCAGAATATCTCGGTGCGGTCGAGCATGTTGTCGGGCCACAGACCGGCATTCGCGCTGTACGGATTGACCGCGATCATGATCGGGCGGCCAAAGAGGCCGAGATATGCGAGGCTGCCGATGCCGTGGACCGTTGTGCAGGTGTCGTGATCGTGACGGATATCTTCGGCGGGTCACCATCCAACCTGTCGCTCAAGGCCGGCGCGCCGGCGGATCGTCGCATTCTCTACGGGGCCAACCTGCCCATGCTGCTGAAACTCTCCAAGAGTCGTGATCTCGGCCTGCATGCAGCAGTCCGCGCGGCGTTGGATGCGGGCCGCAAATATATTGACAGCCATAATGTATCCGCACAGTCATGAAAGAAAAGCGGTAAAGGCCGGGGGATAATGACACAAAGAGACACACGCGCGCTCAGGATCGTGAATGTGAAGGGATTGCATGCCCGTGCCTCGGCCAAGTTCGTGGAAGTGGTAGAAGGCTTCGATGCGACAGCACAGGTCTCTCTCGACGGCCAGTCCTCGGGTGGGGACAGCATCATGGGGCTTTTGATGTTGGCAGCATCGCAGGGAACGATTATTGACGTCGAGACTTCGGGACCGGATGCGGTCGCCTTGGCGGATGCGTTGGAGGCACTTGTGGCCGATTGCTTCGGAGAAGAAATGTAGGGTGCCCACCGGCATCCGGAAAACGAGGTCGAACTGCGTGGCCAACAAGTTTCAGGACCGGCCGGGCGGAGAGCCCGGCGAGACGGTGACGTTCACGAGATACGACCGCCGCAGCCTGACCTACGCCAATTCATTCGACAGCACGTTCACAGCAGCCGTCATCCGGTCCGTCGAATGGTTCACCGGCAAGCTGAGCATCCTGCGGATGATCCGCACCTTCGAGAAACGTGGCGCTCCTACCGGACAGCCCTTCTGGCGCGCGGCGCTGGATACGATGGGGATCGATCTGCTGACGCCACAGCAAGAGGTGAACAACATTCCGCTATCGGGTCCGGTGGTCGTGGTGGCCAATCATCCGCATGGCCTTGTCGACGGAATGATACTTGCCGATCTGATCGGACGACGCCGCACGGACTACAAGATCCTCACGCGCGCGTTGCTCACCGGGATAGACGAGGTGGCGGCCTCCTACATGATCTCTGTGCCTTTCCCTCATGAGCCGGATGCGCAGCGCAAATCCGTGGAAATGCGTGCACAGGCCATGGCACATCTGAAGGACGGAGGCGTGATCAGCGTTTTTCCATCGGGTGTTGTCGCCTCCAGCGATACATTGTTCGGACCGGTTCTGGAACGCGAGTGGAACGTCTTCACCGCGCAGATGATCCGCCGGTCGGGGGCTGCGGTCGTGCCGATCTTTTTTCCGGGGGCCAACAGCCGCGCCTATCAGATTGCCAACTGCATCTCGGCCACGCTGCGCCAGAGCCTGCTGTTGCACGAGGTGGTCAGAAGCTGCAACCGGCCGCAAAGACCGATCGGGGGAAAACCGATGAACGCCCGGCAGATGAAACTCCTCGAAAGCGATCCAAGAGGTTTCATGGCTTGTTTGCGCGATCACACCCTGTCTCTCGGGAAAAACTGAGCTGATGGCGCAAAATTATTGCAAATAATTTTGCCAAGAATTTTTCAAAATTCTTGGCCGCGCAGAGATCACCTTGTCGGCCTGGGTGTCTCGCTCCTGTAATCGTAGAAACCGCGCTGGGTCTTTCGCCCCAGCCAGCCGGCTTCTACATATTTGGTAAGCAGGGGGCAGGGGCGATATTTGGTATCCGCCAATCCGTCATGTAGCACGTTCATGATGGCCAGACAGGTATCCAGCCCGATGAAATCGGCCAGTTCAAGCGGGCCCATCGGGTGGTTCGCGCCCAGTTTCATGGATCGGTCAATGGATTCTACGCTGCCCACGCCCTCATAGAGCGTATAGACCGCCTCATTTATCATCGGCATCAGGATCCGGTTGACGATGAAGCCCGGAAAATCCTCGGCGGGTGCGGCGGTCTTGCCAAGCCTCTCGACCACGCAAAGGCAGGCATCATAGGTGGCACTATCTGTTGCGATCCCCCGGATGAGCTCGACCAGCTGCATGACCGGGACCGGGTTCATGAAATGAAACCCCATGAATTTCTCGGGTCGGTCCGTGCGGCTGGCCAGACGGGTGATCGAGATGGAAGATGTATTCGACGTCAGGATCGTATGCGGGAGAAGCTTTGGCACCAGTTCTTCAAAAATGGCCTGTTTGACGGATTCGCGCTCTGTCGCGGCTTCGATCACCAAATCCGAGGGGCCCAGATCGGTCAATGTGAGTGTGGTGTCGATGTGCGCCAGAGCGCTGTTCTGATCTTCCGCGCTGAGCCGACCCTTGGAGACTTGGCGCGCCAGATTCCGGCGGATCGTCTCCAGCCCCTCGTCGAGCGCATCCTGATCTATGTCCGTCAGCAGAACGTCATACCCTGCTACGGCGAGGACATGGGCGATGCCATTGCCCATCTGGCCTGCCCCGACAACTCCGATTTTTTGAATGTCCATCAATCATCCCCTTTGCACTGCGGCGCCACAATAGGCCGCGCATCCCAAGAGCCGCAAGGGCCGCGATCTTGTCGGATTTACCTCGAATTGGCGCATTAGCTTTTTCGTAAGCCGCGCCGTGTCATCACACTGATGGGTGAATGATGGTGGGTGATATGACCTATGAAAAAATGGGGCCGCGTTACGTTGACTACATGCCATGGCGATTTCCCGGCTCGAGGCTGGTGTTCCGCGGTCCGCGCAGACGGCTGGAGGGGGATTACATTGCCTTTCTTGGGGGGACGGATACTTATGGAAAGTTCATTGAGAGACCGTTTCCGATGCTCGTCGAGGACCGTCTCGGGGTGGCTTGCGTCAATCTGGGCTGGCCCAATGCAGGCGTCGATGTCTTTCTGAACGAACCTGCGATTCTGGAAATCTGCAGGCGGGCAAGGGCGGTTATCCTCCAGCTGCCCGGTGCGCAGAACATGAGCAACCGATTCTACACCGTGCACCCCAGGCGCAATGACCGCTTCATCGGTCCGAGCCAGCAGATGCAGGCCCTGTTCCCCGAGGTGGACTTTACCGAGTTTCATTTCACCCGGCACATGCTCCAGTGCCTTCGGCAGGTAGCCCCCGATCGCTTCGGCCCGCTGCGCGACGCATTGCAAAGGCTCTGGGTGCTGCGCATGTCCGTCCTTCTGGATCAGATGGACGGAAAGGTGAGCTTGCTTTGGCTCTCTGCCCGCCAGCCGATGGACGAGAATGGAGATGACGAGATCTTTTCGGAGCCTGCCTTTATCACCGAGCGGATGATCCGGGCCATCGCCGACCGGGCGGACTCACTCGTGATGGTGTGTGCAAGCCTTGCAGCGAGCGAAAGAGGCAGAATGGGCATGGTCTATTCCGATCTTGAAGCGGCAGCGGCCGCGGAAGTGCTGGGTCCGCCCGCCCATGAGGAAGCTGCCGAGGCGCTGGCCCCGCTGCTCGAGCGTCAACTTGAAGCGAAACGCTGAAACGAGAAAAGGCCCGCTGGAGAGCGGGCCTTTTCTGATTGCTATTTAGGACCCGGTTACCCCAGTTTCTCGGTAAGCTCCGGGACCGCAGCGAAGAGATCGGCAACAAGCCCGTAATCTGCTACCTGGAAGATGGGTGCTTCCTCGTCCTTGTTGATCGCCACGATGACTTTCGAATCCTTCATGCCCGCAAGGTGCTGGATGGCACCTGAAATGCCGACAGCGATATAGAGATCCGGTGCCACGACCTTGCCTGTCTGACCGACCTGCCAGTCATTCGGGGCAAAGCCTGAATCCACGGCTGCACGGGAAGCGCCCACGGCTGCACCAAGCTTGTCCGCAAGTCCTTCGATCATCGCGAAATCCGCTTCGGAGCCCACACCACGGCCGCCGGAAACCACCACACCGGCCGAGGTGAGTTCCGGGCGATCACTCTCGGCGACCTTGTCTTCCACCCAGTCCGAAAGGCCGGGATTGTCGACCGAGCTGATCGTCTCGACGGTGGCCGCGCCACCCTCTCCGGCCGCTTCGAATGTGGAGGTGCGGAATGAGACGACTTTCTTGGCGTCGGAGGACTTCACGGTCTGGATGGCGTTGCCCGCGTAGATCGGGCGCTCGAAGGTATTGGCATCGACCACACCGGAGGCATCCGAGATCACCATCACATCCAGAAGCGCCGCCACGCGGGGCAGGAT
>SLDH01000032.1 GCA_007125415.1 Roseovarius sp. | reverse complement strand
CTGCCGAAAGACTTGTTGCCCGGTTGGGCCGCCGTAGCGCGGTCAGTGCCTTTTTTCATGTTGCCCTTTTCCATCCTTGTCGGGACGCTGGTGTTCACCAGCTTCACACTTGCTTATGCGGCTGTCTTCGCAACAATTGTGACCTGGTTGACGCTGGTTTTCGAGCCGGATGGCAGATTGTCCCTGCAAGGCTGGTATCGCCGCACGCTTATCGCACTGGTGACGGCTGCGCAGCAGGTCGCAGTGATTGCAGCCGTCATCGTTTGCGCAGGGATCGTCGTGGGCGTCTTCAACATGACCGGGCTGGGCGTCAAGCTGACCTCGGTGATCCTGTCAGCGTCGGACGGCCGGTTATGGATCGCGTTACTGCTGACAGCGCTGGCCGCGCTGATTCTGGGCATGGAGTTGCCGACGACCGCCGCCTATGTCATCTGCGCGGCCGTGGCGGCGCCTGCGCTTGTGGGGATGGGGCTGCCAGAGCTGCAGGCGCATCTTTTCGTCTTCTGGTATGCGCTGCTCTGCACGATCACACCACCGGTCTGCGGTAATGTCTATATCGCCGCCGCGATCGCGAAAACGCCTTGGTTGCCAGTGGCTGGGAATGCGATGCGCCTCGGGATCGGGCTGTTCATTATCCCGTTAGGATTCGTGGCCAATCCTGCCATACTCGAGCTTGCAACGGCACCCGGGGCCGCGCTTGTCGTGATGGCGCAGATCGCCCTGGGGTTGTGGCTGATCAGTTTCGCTGTGATCGGTGCCGCGCGCCAGACGCTTCTGGAATGGATGCGTTTGCCTGCGCTGCCTGCGGGTCTGGCCGTTATATTCCTGCTCTGAGCTATCAAGCAGTGTCAGCTTCGCCGCCCAACTGACTCGTCAGATCAGCCTTGAACCGTCATTGGCACAAGCCGCCGTTGGGAATCTTGCGTCAGGTGGCGAACACTATCTTCGTCTGTTTGAGCGTAGAAGCCGTTCTAAGCGCTTAAACGTGATGCGCATCCTCCAGCCAGCGAAGGGTCGGATCAGACGCAAGAATGCCTCGGCGTCTAGCTTCTGGTCATCGACAGAAAAGACAAGATCGCCGTCCTCGTCATCCGACACCACGCATTTGAGCACATGGCCCCGCGCTGCCCATTCCTGATACTGTTCCAACCATTCGATTTGCGGGCGCCCTTTGGGGATCTCGACTGGCTCGGTTCGCAAGATCGGCGACGCTGGCCTCTTGCGCAGCGATAAGGTCGTTCAAGACCCGCAGGATTTCGAGATCCGACATCGCCGCATTTTCGGGCCCAAGCTTGAGGTTAAACGTTCCATAGGCTGAATTTGCGTGCTCGATAATCGCATACTCCCCCGTCGCGGGAATATGCACTTGGTCAAGGGTGGATTGTGGCGGACGGCACAAGCGCAAGGGACGGCTCCGTTTCAACGATGGATTTGTTTCCGAGCGGACAAGGCTGTCAATTTGTCTGGGGAGGGTCAAGGCAGTTCGCAAGCAGGTATTAGATGGTGCTGGTTACTCGAAAGTAGGGCTTGCCTATGCGGAGTTCATACGCGAGGGAACATTAACTTGGGGGATTTTGTTTGCGCCAGTGGTTGGCAATATCCATGCGACGCGCAAACCAAACCTCAGGATGGTTGCTGACATGATCAAGGAAGCGTTCCAACGCGCGCGCGCGCCCCGGACGCCCGGCTAGTCTGCAATGCAAACCCACTGACATCATGCGCGGTCGTCTCGCGCCCTCGCTATACAACTGATCAAAGGTATCACAGAGGTATTCAAGCCATGCACGTCCGGTGTCAAAACCGGGCGCTGATGCAAACCGCATGTCATTGGTGTCGAAGCTGTAGGGGACGATCAGATGGTGTCCGCCGTCATGCGCCAGCCAATAGGGCAGGTCATCGTTATAGGCGTCGGAATCATAGCTGAAGCGGCCGTCCTTGATGATTAGACTGCGGGTCGCCGCACTGACGCGACCGGTATACCATCCGGTCGGCGCGCGGCCGGTCAGTTGCGTTATTGCGTCCATGCAGCGCCGGATATGGTCGGCCTCGATTTCGGGGGGCACATCGCGGTAGTCGATCCAGCGCCAGCCATGCGCGGCGATTTCATGACCATCGGCCACAAGTTGATGCGCGATATCGGGAACGCGCAGCAGGGCCTGCCCGACTGCGAAGGCGGTGATCGGGATTTCGCGCTGGCGGAAGATATCGAGCAGCCGCCACACACCGACGCGACTGCCATATTCGTAATGCGATTCCATGACCAGGTTGCGCCTGCCATCCCATGGATCGCAAAGCATATCGGAATTGAGATGCTCAGACGCCGCATCGCCGTCGTCAATATGGGATTCCGCTCCTTCTTCGATATTCAGCACAAAGGACACGGCGACGCGGGCATTGCCCGGCCAACGCGGGTCGGGTGGCGTCTGGCCATAGCCGCGCAGGGCCGCGATGCGTGCGCGAGATTCATCGGACATTGTTGAGCGCTTCTTCGATATCAACACTATCCGCGGGCTCGGTCAGGTTCATGCGGCCTTGGATGTGGCGGATATGTGCGGCCATCAGCGATTCGGCTCGGTCGGCATCGCGTTCCGCTAACGCATAGAGCAGGCCGAAATGATCGTCGCACAGACATCCCGAGCGCCCGCGCGATGCATAGTAACCTTCGGACAGCGCGCTGCGTGTCAGGATGTTGGTCAGCGTGTCGCTCAGGACTGTGTTTCCCGCAAGCGCGGCGATCTTTGTGTGGAATTCTCGTGATGCGCGGATTGCGCCTGTGTAATCGTCCTTGTCCCAACATGCACGCTCAGTCTCAACAATCTCGCGCAGCATCTGTGCGTCAGCCGAGGTTACCCGCTCAGCCG